>JAFUMY010000095.1 GCA_017482415.1 Clostridia bacterium | reverse complement strand
CTTGAACGCGGAAATGAGTACGAAATACTCCTCCAAAGCAATCCGCTCGGACGCCTCGTCCTTCGCTTGTTGCGAGGGAGGATTGTGGATAGCATAATACGCCCGATCGAGGGGCGGAAGGTCGTATTTATTGACGATTTGCCAAGGTATAACCGTTGAAAGATCGCATTTTTGCAGCGCCTCTTTGACCGACGCGCGCACGAGCTTTTGACTGAGCGTGCCCTTGAGCGAATACACGGGCACGATACCCTTTAAGCGATAGTTTTTATCCAGTTCTTCAAAGGTTGGATTGACAAGGGAAACCTGCCCGAACTTGTTTTGGACTCTGCCGTAAAACAGATACTCGCCTGCCTTTAATTTCTGCGCAACGTAGGGCTGATTAAACCAAACGACGGTAAACGGAAACCCGTCCTGCGAACAGAACGCCTTGACCATCTTTCTGCGATTGCCATAGTTGACGGGCATCACGCGCGTGACCTCACAGGCAACCAACACCATGTCGTTATGGTATGCGCTGCGGAGGGAGGAACGCTCGGTTAAGTCCAAATATGCGCGCGGATAAAACTTTACGAGATCCTCTACCTCGTAAATCCCCAGCTTATTAAAATCCTTTTCGCGTTTTTCACCGATTGAACGCAGCATGGATAACTTCATATTTTCTCCTGACAAAAACCGATATGCAAAGTGGGAAAGCGCCACCGCCTTCCCACTCAGTTTGTTTCTTCTTTTGTATAAATATGCGGAATTATGCGTATATTTATTATTCCAAAGAAAGGATATAATAGTATACCGATTGACCGCCGTTATGGAAGTCTACGTCGCAATCGGGATATTTTTCCGCGATTGTTTCCGCGAGTGCTTCCGCTTCTTCTTCCTTGACGTCCTCGCCGTAGTAGAGGGTGATTACCTGGTGGAAATCTTCCTTCATTCTGCCGATGAGCTTCAAAACCGTTTCTTCAAGGGAATGGGATTTCGCCAAAATCTTCTTATCGTCAAGACCGATGATATCCCCTTCCTTGATGGTAAAGCCGTTCAAGGAGGTATTTCTTACGGCATAGGTAACCTGACCAACCTTTACGTTGTCGAGCGCGTGAATCATGTTGATTTTGTTTTCTTCCGCGCTAACCTCGGGGTTGAATTCCAACGCCGCCGCAAAGCCCTGCGGTACGTTCTTGGTAGGGATTACGTGAATGGTCTTGTTTTCAACAAGGTTCTTCGCCTGTTCCGCCGCAAGGGTGATGTTCTTGTTATTAGGGAATACGAATACGTGCTCCGCATTGATTTTCTGTACCGCGCTTGCAATATCGCTCGCCGACGGGTTCATAGTCTGGCCGCCTTCGATAATGCGGTCCACGAACAAATCCTTGAAGATTTCGGAAAGCCCTGCACCCGTACAGATTGCAAGCATACCCATTTCTTTCTTTTCCGCATCAAGCTTCGCTTTAAGCTGACGGTTTTGTTCGAGCATGTTTTCAATCTTGGGTCTTTCCAATTCGCCAAGCTCTAACGCATACGTGAGCGCTTTACCAGGCTGATTTGTATGCACGTGTACCTTGACAAGCTCCAAATCCCCGATACAGATAACGCTGTCGCCGAGTGACATGAGCTTTTCTCTCAAACGGTCGATTGCGGAAAGCGTCGTGCTCTTCTTTAAATTGATGATGAAAAATTCCGTACAGTATGCGTACTGGATTTCACCGATATCCATGCCGAGAATTGCGGAGTTATCACCGAATTCCGACTCGCTGGGCGCAGCTTCCGTTTCGGTATAGCTTTCTGCGATTTCTTCGCCCGTGAGTGATGCGTGGAAGCCCTTGATGATGGTCATAAGACCAACGCCACCCGAGTCGACTACGCCTGCTTTTTTAAGTACGGGAAGAAGCTCGGGAGTAAGCGCGAGCGCTCTTTCACCCTCTGCGATTACGTCCTCGAAAAATTCTTCGAAATTCTTTCTCTTCGAAGCGATTTTGCCTGCGGCTTCGCTCATCATACGGATAACGGTCAAAATCGTACCTTCTTTGGGTACGGATACCGCGCCGTAGGCTACTTTCGTACCTGCTTCAAACGCCTTAGCAAAGGTCTTCGTATCGACTTCTTTTTCCGATTTACGGACAACCGAGCAAATACCCTTTAAAATCTGGGAAAGGATAACGCCGGAGTTACCTCTTGCGCCCTTCAAAGCGCCCTTGGATATGCTGTCGCAAACGTCCACGAAGGCGTTGGATTGGCATGCGGTCATTTCCTTTACACAGGATTGCATCGTCAAAGACATATTCGTACCCGTATCACCGTCGGGAACGGGGAATACGTTTAATGCGTCGACTTTGGCGCGATTGATTTCAAGCTGTTTTGCGCCGACGAGAATCATTTTTCTCAATTCGTTGCTGTTTATTGTTTTATGCATTATGTGAATGCTCCTTATACCCTTGTAGCTTTGCCTATCGTGAATTTTTATCTAAAGATAAAGACGGCAAAAACCGTGAGACCCTAAAGGGATACGCTTTACGCGTTTGTATAATAACGGAAAACGGATCTACACGCAAAAAGGCGCGAAAACGGTATCACCCGTTGCGCGCGCGATAAATTACAGTTTAACCCCGATAACGTTGACGTTGACGGTATCCACGACCATGCCCGTGAAAGCTTCAACCTTATACTTGATTGCTTCTTTCAGCGATTCGGCTACGGCGCTAATGGAAATACCGTATTTCATAATTACGTAAACGTCTACGTAAATGCGGTTCCCTGAGGTGGTTACTTTGATGCCCTTGCCTGCGCTCTCTTTTTTGAGGAGCATGGAAAGGCTGTCGGTAAAACGACGGGATACCATTTCCACGATGCCATAGGATTCCATCGCCGTATGCGAGGCAACTTTGGCAATCGCCAAATCGGATATCGAAATTTTACCGTATGCGTTGTTTGTATTAACTGACATAATCTTTCTCCAACTACTAACTCATTGTACACTATTTCTATATATTTTGCAAGTACTTTTTCAAATTTTTCCGATTTTTTTTAATTTTTATGTTTTTGGGGTGTATTTTTAATTGCTTTTTCTTTTTAGAAATGGTATATTATTTATGCTTGTTTTCTGCCCTTTTGATTCGGGCAAATTAAAAAAGCGCCGTTTTCACGGCAAAACTACGGAAAAATAACCCAAAAACGGAGGTGTTTAATATGTCCAGAGTATGCAATATCTGCGGTAAAGGTCAGGCTTCGGGTAACAACGTCAGCCACTCCAACCGTAAAACGAGAAGAACGTTCAAAGTAAACGTACAGAAGATTTCTTATGTGGAAGACGGCAAGGAAACGAACGGTTACGTTTGCGCAAGATGCATCAGAACCCTTAAAAAAGCGGACGCGGAATAATCCCCTGCTTTTTTTGAACATGCTTTAAAAGCCGACTGCTATGCAGTCGGCTTTTTGCGTTAGCTTTTATGAAATTACAGCCGCCAAAGTCCCCCCTTGGCGGCTGTTTTTTATTTCCTATTAAGCTTTCAGAGCCTTGATTATCTCTGCCCTATCCTGCGCCTTGAATACCGCGCTGCCTGCAACAATCACGTTTGCGCCTGCTGCCTTGATTTCCGCCACGTTTTCCGACGTTACGCCGCCGTCAATCTCCAAATCAATCTCTTTATCCAGTCCGTCGATAATCGCACGAATTTCACGCAATTTATCAAGGGCAGAAGGAATGAATTTCTGACCGCCAAAGCCGGGAAAAACACTCATAACCAGCACCATATCGCAAAGCGGAATCACGTCCTTGATTTTCTCGACGGGGGTATCGGGATTGATTACCGCGCCGCACTTTACGCCCGTGGATTGAATCAGCTCTAATACTTCTTTTAAGTTTTCTTGGCAAGCCTCGTAATGCACGGTGATGATATCCGCGCCTGCCTTTGCAAAGCGTTCGACGTATTTTTCAGGGTGTACAATCATCAAGTGGCAATCAAGCGGAAGCTTAGTTACTTTACGAATATCCTCCACCATTTTAATCCCGAACGTGATGTTATTGACGAACACGCCATCCATGACGTCACAATGCACGATATCCGCGCCGTTTTGCTCTAACGAGCGTACTTCCTCCCCCATCTTAGCAAAGTTTGCAGATAAGATAGACGGGGCAATTTTAATGTTTTTCATGTTCAGTTTCCTCCGAGGGTAAGTTCGATTTTTTCTTGAATAAATCATATTTTGCAATGGAAACTAAGTTTGCCAACAGCTCAAAAGAATAGGATATAACCACAAACGGAACGGCGCGTATTAAGACGTTGTATAAAATGGAAAGCGTCGTAGGAATGGTAACGAGATAACGCACCGTTTTTAAATCCCGTATCCAGAAAATAAACGCATATCCTACCAAACCGAGTAAATAGATAATATCCGCAGGCTTCGTCGTTTTTAATATCCAAAAATTAATAATAAAATATGCTACAATACTCAACCCTGAAAACAATAACGGAAAGAAAATAGAAGCGTTTTTATCGTGAATTTCAAAAGAAAAATAGCATAAGGCTCGCGCCAAGCCGATAGCGAGTCCTATCATCGCAAAATATTCCCCCGTGCATAAATAGGATGCCATGAGAAATACCATTCCTGCGCCCTGCAAAGCTAAATAATAACTCTTTTTTTTGAAAAAATAGCTTGACGCAATCAATAGCATTGCGATTAAACTAACGATAACCGCCCACTGTTCCTTAGTCATAATGATTCCCTAAATAAAAATTCGTTGTATATGTTCGCTATTCAGTTATAGAACAGCCCCGTATTTATAGATATGCTTCGATTGGATATTATACGCGCTCTAAATAATTTGCGCGGAGCTGTCCGCAGG
>JAFUMY010000094.1 GCA_017482415.1 Clostridia bacterium | reverse complement strand
TTTCTTTTTCCATAAAAACCTCCGAGAATAAGTTGATTTTTTAATATAAAAACCCACTATTCAATCATATTCCATACTCATTATACAATTATGTCACTATAAAATCTTGTTATTTTTTATATTTTTTTTGTTATTTTTTTAAGCGTCTTCAAAAAATAATTTTAAAAAAACGTCTTGACAAATATATATCTTTGCCCTATAATAAAGGCTATGAAAATAGAATTATTTGAGAAAAATTCATCTTTTGATGATAAAAACAGCGATTTGGATTTCCATATTTGGAAATATCTTGAAACTTCTCTTCACGCGCATAAGGATTATTACGAGCTTTTTTTGGTAACGAAAGGACCGATACAATATTTAATAAACGGCGAAATGATGACCTTAAAAACCATGGATATGTCTATCGTCCGTCCCTCCGATAAACATCGGTTTTTTCCCTCAAAAAGCGATAAATCCATACAACATTTGAACTTGGCTGTTGATTGCGATTATTTTAACTATTTCGCTTCTCTCCTTTCCCCAAATCTGAAAGAAAAAATTGACAGCGTCAACGATTATATCCTCATTCATTTATCGGAAGAACAGTTTCAATACCTCAATCACTTAAAAAAGCTTATCAATACCATTCCTACGGATGACGTTATCCAACGAAAAACCAGCCTGAATTTAATTCTTTTTAACATGCTGTCTTTTTTTAATATGTTTAGCAATCAGAAAAAGACGTATCCTGCGTGGTTTGCATCTCTGCTTACGGAAATTTCCAAACCGTATTTCATTGACAAAAACGTAAACGACTTGTATAAGCTTTGTCCTTATTCCAGTCCCGTTGTTATCAAAACCTTTAAAGATTATTTAAATATCACGCCCGTACGATATTTAAGAAATTTGAAAATGACTTATGCAAAGAATCTTTTATTGACAACCGACTACAACACCTTGGATATTTGTACAAGAATCGGTTTTGACTCTTTAAGCCATTTCAATCACGTGTTTAAAGATTTCTATGGTATTACACCGACAGAATATAAAACGAAAAATAAAACGCTCAAATAAACTCTTCGTTTTTATCGTAAAACCATTGTGTATAAAATCATTATCTACACAACACCCCCTATCCTCAGCGAGGTTAGGGGGTGTTTATATATTGCAACGCAATGACGCTTCATCTATTCAAACTGCTTTTTCATAAAAGCAACGCGTGCGGAAAGCGCGTTCGCCGTCGTCGGAGCTTTTTGCTTGATGTCAAAACCGTGCATCGTTCCCTTTATTTCGTTCGTTTCCACGGAAATCCCTGCTTTTTGCAAAAGCTCCGCGTATAAAACACCGTCGTCGCGCAAACAGTCGAACTCCGCAAGCTCGATATACGCAGGAGGCAAGTGCTCGAAGCTCTCCGCTTCCACGGGTGAATGATACACGTAATAAGGGGCGTCCTTATCCACTTTTATCATGGGGCCTATTCTCTTGGATAATTTCGAATTCCACATCGGCGTATCCGTGTATTTTTTATTGGATTCGCTAATCCCTCGCATATCCAAAAACGGATATGGCAGCATTTGAAAAACAAATCGAATAGGGTGTTTACGGTCTCGCGCCATCATACAGACGCCAACCGACAACGTAGCCCCTGCACTATCTCCGCCGATTCCGATTTTATCCACGTCAATCCCGAACACATCCGCATGAGCATACAAATAGCATGTTGCCGCGTAGCAATCCTCAAAGAAAACGGGCGAAGTATGCTTTGGGGCAAGACGGTAATTGATAAACCAGACCTTACAGCCTAATTCCTTAGCGTAATGCATCGCATTTTTATAATGATACCCTGCCGCAGGCAACACAAAGCCGCCACCGTGAATACATATCAAGCAGGGAGCTTTCTCGCCTATCCCATGTGGCGTCATTAAAAAACATTCTATCCTTTCCCCGTCGTAGCTTTCAATTTCATAACGCTTTACGTCCAGCGCCTTGTCCTTATAAATAAACCTCGGCGTTTTTATAAACGGAACCGCTATTTTTAAAAAGCCTTTACTAATTGGCGGATTTAAATGATTGAATGGAAAGAATTCTTTTTTAATAGGATATTTTGACATAGAAAACCCATCCCCCCTACGGTTTCGTCACCGATTGCAAAAGGATTTTTTATCTTCACGCTTTGTTGGAAATGTTCTCTATCGGCAAAACCGACTTTTTCCCTTTCCTAAAATAGCGCATGATTACAAGAACGACTGCAATACCCAAAATCGGGAACAATGCACTTATCAGCATACCTGTTTTCAAACCGACCTGTTCGGCTGTCAAGCCGAGCTTTACGCCCATTTTTGCCCCGAACGTACTCCCAGAAACACCGTCAACCACGATTCCCATGAGCTGCGGCGCAACCGAAGCGCCTAAATCGCCGCTCGCCGCCATTAACGCGTAAGCACCAACGCTCGGGCCGTCCACGTTTTCTTCGAGCATAATCAGCGAGCCCGGCCAAAGCATCCCCGTGAACATACCCGTTAAAATACATGCAATAAACGAAAGAATTACGCTCGTGGATAAGCCAGCAGCCAAATAGCACGCCGCCGCGCCAATCATACCAATCAGCAGCACCAGTATGATGTTTTTTCCGAATCTCGCGTAGGCAATTCGGGTCAAGCCTAAAAGAATCGCAAATGCCGCAACGCCGAGAATATCCCCGACCGCTTTATCGATATGCAGCGCATTTTCCATGTAGCTCGAAACCCAGTTCGACATTACGTTTTCCGCGCAGCTACCAAAGAAAATACAGGCTGCGCAAAGCGCAGTTGCAAGCGTTCTACGCTTTGTATTCGTACTTTTTGAAACGTTTTCCGATTTGTCCATGTTTGGCATAGGCGAAAGCATGAACAACACCGCCGCCGAAATGGGTAACGCTGCAAAAAACATCGTCAAGTACATCCAGTTTTCCGTGCCAAACAGCTTCAAAAACAGTGTGCTGATTACAACGACCGTAAATACGCCGAATGCATACAGCGAATGCAAAAAGCTCATATCTCGCTGCGGATTTTCCGACGGAATCGCCGCAATCATCGGGCTTAACAGCACCTCCGAAAGCCCCGCCGACACCGAAAACGTCACCGTACCAAGCAAAAGCCCTACGTATGCAATGCGCGGGAAAAGCATCGGGAAAATCGCATAAATCAATAATCCCAACGACGTGATAAGCGGCATGACCTTGACGACCTTTTGTACGTTAAATTTCTTGGAAAACGCCGTAAAAATAAGATCGATTCCAAGCTGCGTACAAAAATTCACCAAAACGAGCGTACCAAGCAACGTATAGGAAATTCCGTACATATCCCGAAGGGTCATAAACAACAGCGGCGGCAAACAAAATACAGACGACATTGTAAAATACGCCGCATAGCATGCAAATTTAGTTCTTTTGAATTTCAACGCAGACATACCCCCTACGTTTTTATTTTTTCTCATACCATGTACGAGTTGAAATCCATCCGTTTCCACGGACGTATTTTTAAAATTCAATCGTCATACCGTCGTAAGCGACTTCAAAGCCGTGCTCGGCTGCAACGGGTAAAAATTCATCGTAGCCAATCTCGGAAGCATTGTGCGTAAAATGCGTGAGAACGCTTAACGTCGTCGGTTTATAGTTTCCATTATCGATAAAGCGTTGCCGCATAATCTCCGCATTGGGCAACCCCATATGCCGAGGTGCTTCGCGCACTACGTCGCGCTTGCCGTAGGTACAATCATAGGAAACCAAATCAAAGCGAATTTTCTTTTCTTTTAACCATGCCATGACCTCGGGCTTTAAATATCCGCTGTCGTTTAAAAGCAGCATTGTTTTTCCGTCTTTCGAAAAAATATACACGTACGGATTCGGCGTATTATGCGTTGCGGGCAAGGGGGTCACGTCGACGCTTCCCACCCGACGCGTTTCGTACGGCTTCATCACGTCAAACGCCACCGTACCGCAATGGAATATCCGCTCCTTTTCCTCGTAGACCGAGAATACCTCGCGCGCCTTTTTCTCTACGTCCTCCGAGCCGTGTAACGTGAGCGTTTTAAAGCTCGGCTCTTTACACCGCCCTGGCAGTAAATTCATAAGCTCGATAGGATAATAATGGTCCTCATGGACGTGCGTGATTACGATTTCGGAAATTTTAGACAAATCACAATGATATTGCAAGCTGTTGCGGTAGGTATCCGCATTAAAATCGACAAGGATTTCTTCTTCAAGCAAGACCTGCGAACGACCACGGATATATTTTCCGCCCTTTTTTCTCGCTTCTTGGCAGGTTTTGCAATTACAAAAAATTCCTGGGATTCCCTCGGCTGCCGCCGTGCCCCAGTATTGAAGCTTCATCGTTTTATTCTCCTTTATTCTCTTCACCGCAATTTCTTGATTATTATAGCACGCAATAAAAAAAATAGCAACTGTTAAACGATAAAATTATACCCTGCAACTAAAAAGTCGCAGGGTACTTACCGTATCGAATTTTAATTATTCTTAACGTGTACGTCAAGCTGATTGAAAGGAATCTCAATTCCGTTTTCGTCAAAGGCTTTTTTCACGCTTTCCATAATGTCTGCATACACCGTCCAATAGTCCTCGCTCTTCACCCAGACTCTGGTGTTGATATTGATACTCGAAGCGGCGTGTTCGCCCATTCTAACAAAGGGTGCAGGGTCCTTCAAAACAAGCTCGTGCTGGTTGCAAATATCCAAAAGAAGCGCTCTGGTTTTTTCAAAATCGTCACCGTAGCCAATCGAGAAAACCATATCCACACGGCGAAGATCTTTTTCGGAATAATTGACAATCGCCCCATTCGATAACGCGCCGTTGGGTATGTATACTACCTTGTTATCCGGCGTAATCAGTTTTGTGGACGTGATACGAATTTCTGCTACCGTACCCGCATAGCCCTGCGCCTCAATATAGTCATCCACGCGGAAAGGACGGGTTAAAATAATCAATACACCGCCTGCGAGATTCGCCACCGCGCCGTTGACCGCCAAGCCAAGACAGACACCCAGGGATGCGATCAATGCCGTTAATCCGCTTGTATCGATACCTAAGAACCCGATTAAGCAAACCACCACGAGTATCTTCATGCCCAGCTTGAAAAGATACGCCAAGGTCTTCATAATCGTCTTATCGACGTTCTTTTTTTCACTGCGTTTTTCGATTTTGCGTCCGATGGCGTTGATGATTTTAAAAGAAATAAACATCAAAACCAAAGACAGTAAAACCTTCGCAACCGTCGTCCAAAGCGATTCGCTTATCAGCCACGCCTTGATACTAGCCCAAACTTCTTGAATTGTCATTTGTTTATCCTCCTTGTTTGTACGTCTTAGTGTAGCATATTTTGTCGTTTTTCGTCAATGCTTGAGCATAAAATTTTTCGCTGTACACTAAACTTTCACAAAGGAAACCCCACAGGCCCGTTCGCTTGTGGGGTTTCAACGTTTTTAAATGAGTTTTGCGCCGTGCGCTTTTAAAATCTCTACGGCTTTGTCAGGAGCAGCGGTCTTAAATGCAATCTTCGCGTGTCCGTCCACGCCTGCGTAGGAATACATGTATTCCACGTTAATCCCTTCTTCGCCAAGCTCGATTAAAAGATCGGACAACGCACCTGCCTTATCGGGTACTTCCAAGCCCACAAGCTCGACCATGGACGAAAGGAAGCCTGCGCCCTGCAAAACAGACAACGCTTTTTCATTGTTGTCGGTAATCATACGCAAGATACCAAAATCCTTGGTATCCGCAATCGAAAGCGCAAGTAAATTCACACCTGCTTCCTTTAAAACCTTACAGCAAGCGCTCGCTCTGCCCTCTTTATTTTCCAAAAATACAGCTATCTGTTTAATCATAATTTTGCTCCTTATCCTTTTTTTATAAGTCGAAGATTATAACAATTTTATTTCAATCCCCACAACACCGTATTTACGCTGTTGTTCCATTGTGTAATACGCTTCCATGTCCGTATACGCCGCACCGTCGAGCTCCGCTTTCGTATAACCGCATTTGTCGAGAGGCAACGTCTCGTATAATTCCTTAAAGGAATCGAAAACAAACGTATTCTCTACTACACACAGTATCCTTTGACCCTCGTTATCCACATGGATAAATTCAATTTCATCCCCTATGCGAATCGCTCGTCTTTTTTCGTCATAAAGCCTTAATTCGATGGTTTTATTTCCGTTTTTTATCATTTTAAACGGCTGCGGATTTAAACGCATGGTATGCTTCATTTTGTATTTACCTAGCCAAATAAACTATATTGCATCGTCGTTTTTCGCTTTACACATTCGCCGAAAGTAAAACGATGCAAGCTGCGAGAAAGACAAGGCGCAGGAGTATTTTTGACGGGAGTGTACTTGGCGTACACGACCGAGAAAACACGGACTGCAACGCTGTATTTCAACGCTGATTTTTCAACCCTGCTCGTTCAACCGAAGTAAAACGATGCAAGCTGCGAGAAAGACAAGGCGCAGGAGTATTTTTGACGGGAGTGTACTTGGCGTACACGACCGAGAAAACACGGACTGCAACGCTGTATTTCGACGCAGATTCTTCGTTTTACAGTTTTCTACGATCGGTAATACGCTTAGCCTTCCCCTCACTGCGCGCAACGGTACCGGGAGAAACTAAGGTAATCTTTGCGCTGACGGAAAGTGCCGAAGCCATATTCGAGGTCAGTCTCTTTCTAATCTCTTCTACATGTGCAATTTCGTCGATGGAAACGTTGGGCGAAAGCTCTACGACGATTTCCATGGTATCGAGGTTATTCACGCGGTCAACGTTAATATGATAATGAGGCTCGATATCGGGGTCTTTTAACAGCACGCTCTCAATCTGGGACGGGAATACGTTTACGCCGCGAATGATGAGCATATCGTCACTTCTGCCCGTAATCTTATTGAGCTTCACTGACGTTCTGCCGCAAGGGCAGGGGTCGATGTTCAGGCTTGCGATATCACGCGTTCTATAACGGAGCAAAGGCATACCCTCTTTCGTCAAGGTCGTGATTACAAGCTCACCCGATTCCCCATAAGGCAACGGTTCCAAGGTATCGACGTCCACGATTTCGGGATAGAAATGATCGTCTTGGAAATGCATACCCGTCTTGTACTGACAGTCGCATGCAACGCCAGGTCCTGCAATTTCGCTCAAGCCGTAGATATCACAAGCACGAATGCCAAGACGTTTCTCGATATCCTCGCGCATGCCCTCCGACCAAGCCTCCGCGCCGAACACGCCGCCTTTTAGCTTGATGTCCACACCAGGCTTTAAGCCGAGTCTTTCGATTTCTTCCGCTAAATAAATGATATAGGAAGGCGTACAGCAAATAATATCCGCTCCAAAATCGGTGATGAGCTGAATTTGCTTTTGCGTATTACCTGCCGAAGCTGGAACAACGCACGCGCCAAGCGCTTCCGCGCCGTAGTGCATACCCAAACCGCCCGTAAACAAACCGTAGCCGTATGCAATATGCACGATACTATCGGGGTCTGCACCTGCCATTACAAGAGATCTTGCCGCGCATTCCCCCCACATATTGATATCGTTCATGGTATACCCTGCAACCGTCAATTTACCTGTTGTTGCACTCGAAGCATGGAGACGAACAAGATCCCGTCTGGGACGAGCCATCATGCCGAACGGATACGCATCGCGCAGGTCCTGCTTTACCGTATACGGAAGCTTATAGATATCGTCAATCGACTTAATATCCGAGGGTTTCAGCTTCATCGCGTCCATTTTCGCACGGTACGGTTTTTGATTCTCGTACACGTACTTGACCATTTTGACAAGCCGTTCTGATTGAAGAGCCTTTTTCTCCTCACGGCTCATCGTTTCAATTTCTTTTTGAAAATATTGCATAATATTACCCCTATTCGCGCTTTCGCGCAAAAAATTTAACCGTTATAAATTCACAGCGTTAAAGCCGATATCAAACGCCTTAACGTTGAGCTCCATGAATTTTGGAGGTACGCTTTTAACCACCGCTTCACGCATCAATGCATAGTCAAAGCTCAAAATTTTGCACAGCGCGCCGAGCATAACGACGTTCGTTGCCTTTTCGCTGCCTGCTGCAAGCGCCATTTCCTGCGCTTTGATAAAATGGGTGCGTTTAACCGCAGCTTTTAACGTATCTTTGATATTTTCGGGATACACCGCCGCGCCCGTAATACAGGGCATGGGCAGAATCTCCTCATCGTTTACAAGCAACGCCCCGTCCGATTTTAAATAATGCTTTACTCTCAGTGCTTCCAACGCCTCAAACGCCAAAACAACATCCGCTCCGCCCTCCCAAATTACAGGGGAATGGATTTTATCGCCAATTCGCACGTGCGTTACCACACTGCCGCCGCGCTGGCTCATGCCGTGGACTTCGCTCAGCTTACAGTCCTGACCACGCAAAATTGCGTACTGACCTAAAACTCTGCTTGCAAGAAGGGTCCCTTGACCGCCTACACCAACAATTAAAACGTTCATATTCTCCCTCCTTACGCCTTTTTAATCGACCCGAACGGGCAAACCTGCACGCATACGTTACAGCCTCTGCATTGCAGGGGATCAATTTCAATTCCGTTTGCACCCTTGCGGATTGCAGGACAGCCAAGCCGCATGCAAACACCGCAGTTTTTACAATTTTCCACCGTTACTACGGGCTGTTTCGTCTTATCGAGCAAGGCGCAAGCACGCTGCGCGATAATCACGCTGACTTCCTCAGACGCCGTAGCCTCTTTTACCGCCTTTTCAACCGCCTTAACGTCGTACGCGTCTACAATATGTAAATCCTTTACGCCGCATGCCTTACACAGCTCGTCAAGCAAAACGACGGGGGCAGGGTTGCCTTGAAGGTCTTTTCCCGTTGCGGGATGCTGTTGATGCCCCGTCATGCCCGTCGTGGAATTGTCAAGAATAATAAGGGTGATTCCACTACGGTTATACACCGCGTTGATAAGCCCCGTCACGCCGCTATGTAAGAAAGTGGAGTCGCCGATTACGGCAACGTTTCTGCTCTCCCCTTTCGTGGCTTTCTTGAACCCGTGCGCCATGCCCACGGACGCGCCCATACAAACGCAGGTATCCACCGAAGAAAGCGGAGGCACCGCGCCAAGCGTGTAACAGCCAATATCGCCGTTTACCGTCAATTTCAATTTATTGAGCACGTAGAAAACCCCTCTATGCGGACAGCCCGCGCACATAACGGGAGGACGAGCAGGTACTTTCTCAGGCTCAACGACCGCCCCTGCCATCACGCCGAACTTTTCCGCAATCTTGCGTACAGACAGCTCACCCTGCAAGCCGAACAGCTCTTTGCCCTTGCAGGCAATTCCGTTCGCCTTTAACGTGTCCTCTACAAACGGCTCTAATTCCTCTACGACGTAAAGCTCTTTTACGTGTTTCGAAAATTCACAAATGGCAGATACAGGTATGGGATGAATCGTCCCTATTTTGAATACGTTGGCGTTTGGAAGCGCCTCTTTTACGTATTCGTACACCGCGCCCGAACAAACGATACCAAGCTCGTTTTCGTTCGTATATTCCGCGCGGTTAATCGGCATCGTGTTCACGTATTCTTGAAGAGCGTTGTCCCTTGCCTCCACCGTAACGTGTCTGCGGATTGCATTCGCAGGCATCATGACGTATTTAGAGGCATCCTTGACGTAGTTTTTCAAGGGTTTTTCTATCCTTTCTTCCAGCTCCACAAGCCCGTGCGAATGGGCTACGCGCGTGGTTTCACGCAAGAATACGGGCACGTCGAATTGTTCGCTAAGCTCGTAAGCAAGCTTCACAAACTCTTTCGCTTCCGCCGCATTCGCCGGCTCTAACATCGGCACGTGCGCGCTTTTTGCATAGTACCTCGAATCCTGCTCGTTCTGCGAAGAGTGCATACCGGGATCGTCTGCAACAACGAGCACGAAGCCCGCGTTGACGCCCGTATACGCCGCCGTGAACAAGGGGTCTGCCGCTACGTTCAAGCCAACGTGCTTCATGCACGCCATACTTCTCGCGCCTGCAACCGCCGCGCCGAGCGCAACCTCCACCGCAACCTTATCGTTGGGTGCCCATTCGGCATAAACGCCGTCAAGCTTTGCAAAGTTCTCTGCGATTTCGGTGCTGGGCGTACCAGGATATGCCGACAGTACGGCTACCCCTGCTTCATACGCGCCTCTTGCAATCGCTTTGTTTGTAAGCATTAAGTCTTTCATAAATACTCTCTCTTCATTTTTATTCTTTTGTTATAATTGTTATAATTTTTTCTCAAATTCCGATGGGTCAACGTCCTTCACAAAACCGTTAAAGGTGCATATGCAAACAACGTTTTCCGCCTTATCTCGAAGCACAACCTCACTGACCGTGTTGTGTCCCGACCGCGCTTTTTCCGTCGCCGTTGCCGTTACCTCGTCGGTGTATGCCGCTTTCAGATAACTAATACTCCCCATCTGTGTAACGGTGGCGGGATGTAAATAGTTTGCATGTAATGCAAATGCGAAATCCGCAAGCGTATACAGCATACCGCCCTGCGCACAGCCGTTCGCATTATAATGCGCAGGCGTGATTTTCGCGCGGACAATCGCCCGATTGGCATTCAGCTCCACAACCTCCGCACCCATACCTTCCACGAATGCGTCTTTTTTGAAATATGCCTTAACCAGCTCTTCACGAGTCATACTTCTTACCTCGAAAAAAGTGTATTTTTGTTATTATACCATATATTTTTTTCAAAAGTCAACAGACCGATTATAAAAAAGCTGAAAAAATCCCAAAAAACCTATGGTTTTTATAGACGAAAAATCTTTGTTTTTTTATTCAAAGAAATCAAGCGAGCCTTTCTTCAAAACGGAAGAAAGGCTCGCTCATCGGTTTTTATTCGTTTTTTCCTTATATTCAGTGCGTACCTGCCTGCCTTGTTTTATTTTCAACGCATACCTGCCCTACGCTTTTCTTTTCTCGCTCTCCGTTTTCAAAAACTCGTACAACCCAGGGATATCCAGTTTTTTATCAAACGAGAACCACGCCGTCCACGCCGTTTCATAAGCCGCTTTTCGGAATGACAAAATTTTTTCCACACAAGCCGCCGCTTTCGCATAATGCCCGTCAATCGGCAGCCCTGTGTTTTGCGCAACCTTTTTTACGGCGTAGAATACCTCTAAGCCCGCTTTAAAAAGCTCTTTCCAGTAGTGGGCTTGATTCTGCCAACCACGTAAAAACGGTTCCCTTTTCTCTATCGGCAGTTTTTCCCCAAGCTTTTCAAAAAGCGCATACGCTTGCTCCATACGAGAAACGCCCTCCACAAGAGAGTTCTCAAGAGCAGGGTCAAAAAACTTAACCTTATCCTCAAACGGACGGCGGATAAACCAGCACAACCAACCGTCGTTTATGGCAAAGGTCGGAAAAGGCAAATCCGTGTAGGCATGATAATGGAAATTATTTCTTTGACAAAAATCCTTATACCAAGCCTCACCGCCATCGCAAAACGCCGAATAATAGGTCGTGATTCCCTCTTTAACGCAGCTTGCTTCTGCACCGTAACGAGCACAATATTCTTCCAAATACCGATTGGCAGAATACCCCTCTCCGTACCAAAGAATTTTGGCGTTCAGCCCGATTGAGAAAATAAATTCTTTGACGTTGGCAACGTTTAAAACGGAATAATTATCCGCACGCTCCTTTCTCGCTAAACGGTAACAATATTCCATTTTCCAAGGATTTACACCTTCCGCAAGATGTGGACCAACGTTCCAGTAGCCTGCATGATAATACACGCCGTAACGAGTATTCTCCTTTCGAGGCAGACTGAAAAAATCGTCGCCGAACATCTGACTCGCCCCGACATCCGAAAAAACGACCGTCGTATCTTCGGGTAGGTCAAGATTCCCCGTGCCAAGCAGCTTTGCACTCTCCATCCAGACCGTCATCGAGGTATGTATCTTCCCTCCAACCTCTTCTTGAATGATTTTATACTGCGTAAAAATTGCGTCCGAAATCAACGCACCGCGTTCCTTATCCGTCGAGCCGACGTTTTTATCGGTAACCCAGACGGGAATATCCGACGCACCGCGAAGTCCTAACTGCCAAAATACACGCGGATATTTCGCCCATTTTTTTGCATAATGCCGCCATGCCGCTTCCATGCCTTGTCGGTTTGTGATAAAGGACGGCGTTTCATCATAGCCGTTCGCCTTTAAGAAAGCTTTTAAGCCGTAATGCGATACCCCCAAAGGCTCGATATGGTGTTGGGATACGTACAAACCGCGCCGCGCTGCAATTGCAATTAAATTTTCTTCTACGGGATTTTCTATATCCACCAAAGTGGACGGAATCAGTAAATTCATGCGGTGCCGAAGCGCCGTTTCCGCAATTCTATCCATTAGGTCGGGATGAATAACTTTCTTATAAAAGAAATAGTCAATATTGCGCTCCCCTTGCGATTGAAAACCCGATAAAAGATCCTCGTCGTTTACAAACCAACCACGGAAAGGGGTATAGGGGGATTCCGACACCCGTTTTTCTGCAATTCGCAGCTCGTCCACCCTTTCAGGTTGTACGCCGTCAAAAAGAACGTCGGGCGAAACGCCAAGCTCCTGTTCTGTAAAGGTATACACACCGAAAATCGCGCCGAGATCATCAGCACCGAAGATAAAAATTTTACCGTTTTCCAGCGTATACGTAAACATTTCCGCAGCGTTGAACGCATACCTGCCCCCACTCAATACGGAAAATTCCGCGCTGTCTGCCGAACAAACTACGATATCTGCCTCTGCGGCATTTTCCGTCTTAATCGCTGCACCGCAGACACGGTAAATATCCTTTATTAAGCTATCTACCGCAAGGCGCAAGGACTCCTTTTCATCCTGCGGAAGATAGATTTTCTTGCATTCGTTTTTACGGAATATAAATTCCATATCACACTCCTGTTTTCACCTTCAAGGTGATAATTTCAAAAGGTTTAATCGGGAAAACAACCCTGCCGTTTTCTACAACCAGCTCCGTTTCCTCGTTTTCAAGCATATCGCAAATATATGCTTTTTTAACATCGCAGCCAAAGCGCAAAGCCACCTCTTTGGTTTCCTTAAACGCCTCGAACATACGAAGCACAATTCCTGCACCCTTATCCGCGCCTTTGACCGTTTCGATAAATACGCCTTTCGTATCACAGGTAACGAGAGAATATTCCTCACTCAAATTCCCTGATTGCTTTGTAATCGCTTTTGCCTGCAAGCCGCGGTTAAGTACGTACGCCGCCTCGACAACGCCGCCCTCACGGAAATCGCCACCATGGGGATATAACGAATAGGTAAACTCAGGCAAATCATCCGAAGCACCGTCGTAAGGGAAGCTGCCCGATTTCAACAGCGTGATTGTCAACGTTGAATCCTCCGCACCAAAGCCGTATCTGCCATCGTTCAACAACGCAACGCCGTAATTATTCTCCGAGAAATCCACCCACTTTTGTCCGCAGGTCTCAAATTTTGCCGCATCCCAGCTCGTATTTGCCGCCGTGCTTCTTTCCAAATTACCAAACTGTACGTCGTAAGTCGCTTTATCTACAAGCAGATTGAACGGGAAACGCGCTTTCAAAAGTTGACGTTTTTCTTTCCAGTCGATATTTGTTACAAAGTCGATACGCTCCAACCCGCCTGCATACAGGAATACCTTTTGCTCGATTGTCGAATCGTAATATTTTTTCGTTATCAAATAACCAGCCCTATCCCCATCGAAAATCGGCGTAAATTCCGCTTCGGAATCAAGCGTCCATTCTTTCTGCTTATAATAGGGAGTAAGTTCCCAGTTATCATATTGATAAGGCATATCCTCGTATACGCGCATTTCATTGCAAAGCTCGCCAGCTTTCACGACCTCTCTGCCAAAGCGTTTGTCGTAAATCGAGCGAATTGCACCGTTTTCAGTAAACTCGACCCTGTACCCCTCATTTTCAATCGTTTGATTTTCAACGCGTACCTGCCCCTTTGCTTTTTCAGGCTTTACAACCTTGTAGCCATGCGCAGGAATCCCTTTTACAACCTTCGTTTCGCCTTTTACAGCTACCGTTCCGTTTGCCGTAAAGCCGTTGGGGTTAAAGACGATGACGCCCCCCTCCGTATCCACGTTTTTCAGCACTGCATTCAATGCGTTTTCCGTAATCGAGGCTTGGTTTGTAAAAATCGTTTGATACTGCGCGTCGCTATCCTTATACACACCCTCAATGGACGAACCAGGTAAAATATCATGGAATTGGTTCAAGAGCAAAAGCTTCCAATCGCTGTCTATCTGTTCCAAGGGGTATTCGACTTGGCAAAGCTCTCTGCCTAAAACGCTCGCCCATTCGCCGTTTTGTAAAGCAAACTCGCCCTTACGGTTATTTTGCTTGTTTCTGGGCACGGACGTGTACGTACCTCTATGGTATTCGAAATAAATTTCGCCGTTCCATTTCGGCATACGCTTCAGTTCTTTGGCGTTACGATAGAAGTTCGCCTCGATTTCGTCAAGCGATTCCTTGACCGTTGCCATACGAGTTTTGGGAATCCCCGGTAAGCCGTAAGACAAGCGACGTTGATTTTCAAGCATGGCGCGGGTAGGTCCGCCGCCGCCGTCCCCCCAGCCGTAAGCCATCATCGTAACGTTGTTAAATTCCTTCGGCTCGTAACGGTTCCAAGTGCCGAGGGTCTGTTCCGCGTTTAATTTTCCTACGTAAGTTGTGTACGTGCGGTCGTATTTACCGTTTCGAGGGTCGCAATCGCAGGTCGAGAGTAGGAATGCAAATACCTGGCTACCGTCGATACCCTGCCAAATAAAACTGTCGTAAGGCATACGATTGGTATCGTTCCAACCGATTTTTGCGGTAACGAAACGGTCTACACCGCTCTTTTTCATAATCTGCGGAAGCGCTGCGGAATACCCGAAAACGTCGGGCTCCCAAACCGTTCTGCAATCCTTGCCGAACTCCTCTTGGAAGAAACGCTTGCCGTGTACGATTTGACGGACAAGGCTTTCACCGCTTGTCAAATTACAATCCGCCTCCAGCCACATCGCGCCTTCCACTTCCCATCTGCCCTCTGCAATTTTCTCTTTGACCTTTTGGTAAAGCTTAGGATTACGCTCCTTTAAATAGGCGTATAACTGCGGCTGTGAAGACATGAACTTATATTCGGGATACTCTTCCATGAGCTTCAAAACAGTGGCAAAGCTGCGCTCCACCTTCTCTTTCGTCTGATCAAGTGTCCACATCCAAGCCACGTCGATATGGGTATGTCCGATACAGTTTACCGTCTGCTTGCTACCGCAAAGCTCCTCGTAATAATGCTGTTTTAAATACGCCTGCGCGGTTGCCAAGGACTCGTAAAATTCCTTGGAATACTCCCGTCTAAAATCAATGAGGTTGACCGTGCGCTCAAGCGCGGTTTCCACTTCCACGTATTCGTTCGCGCGCTTGGATAAAAGGCGCAAGCCCTCGATGGGAAGCGCTAAATCATAGCAAAGTGAATTGATGCGTTCATCCACGTATTGAATTGAAAAATGTACGGGCAGGGAACGAATAAAGGTGTGTGTAAAGAAGAGCAGATACATTTCGTATTTACCCGCCTTTAATAAGACCTCGGTATGGTTGATATCAATCCCCTGCGTAACCTCGCCGTTGAGATACAATAAACCCTGCGGACGAATGGTGGATGCTACGCCGTTTATAAAGGTCTCTACGTTTAAATACACACGCTCGTGCTCGGCATGCTTGGGAATCTCAAAATTCGCCTTAAACCAATAATATTTATCCGTTTCAAAGAGCGTAAACGGCGTTTCAAAGGGTTGCCAGCTTTCGCAGTTTACAGGTAGCGTTTGCTTATCCTTTACCTCGTCCGTATACAGTACGGGAAGTCGCTCCGTCTTCACGTAACGAAGCGCACAAAGCCGATTGAGTGTTGTCTTAAATTTCTCTTCCAGATCAAAACGTAACATAGATCTTTCCTCGCTATGGATTTGTATTCAGTATACCGCAGAACGCTGTTTTTGTCAACCCCTGCGGACTATTCTCGATTGGAAAAACACCCATCCGTTTGCACGGATGGGAGCCTTTTAGGAATTCTTTTTATAATCCCCGGGCGTACAGCCGTATTTCTGTTTAAATCGGTTGTAAAAGCCCGTTTTATCGGTGAAACCGCACCGCACCGCAATCTCGTCCACAGACAGCTCGGTCGTGCGTAAAAGGTCGCAGCTCTTCTTTAATCGCTGTTCCATAATGAACTCCGTCAAAGTTGTGTTGTACGCCTTTTTGAAAAGTCGGCTAAAATACGAGGGGTTATAAAAACACTTCTCCGCAAGCGCTTTTAACGTGAGCTTTTCATCACAATGTGTTTGAATGTATTCGATAATTTCCGCAGGAATAATCTCGTTGTCCTTATTGTCGGAAACGAGGATCTTCCTAAAAATATTCGTGAGCAGCATATTTACGCAGGAGTCGAGGAAAACCGACTTACCCAAGTAATTATTTTCGAGCTCGGATTCAATCTTTTTCAAAAGAAATTCGATTTCTTCCTGTTCCTCACCGTAGAAAGATACAAGCGGACTGGCTTTATCGATTTCCGATTGAATTTCTTCGAAAGAGGTCAACGCAAGCAACGAAAAGATGTTGTTTACGTTTTTAGGATCGTTCAACTCCCGATTGAAATAATCGAGCTTTACCATCAGATTGAACGCGATCATGTTTTCGGGAATTTTAAAGCTGTGCGTACAACCGTAGTTGATATACAAAAGATCGCCCCTTTGTACGGGATATTCTACCCCGTTGACGTTATGCACACCGCCGCCCTCGAGGACGTAAACGATTTCTACAAAATCGTGGTCGTGCAACATATCGTCGCGATTGTCCGTAATGCGCTTAATCGCTACAATCATCTCATCATCTTTAAATTCTTTCTTTGCCAGATAATGATAACAATCCATTTTTTTCCTCCTTCTCTTTCTAAATCTTCCTTATCGGCGATTTTTTCCAACCGCCGATAAGGTACTTCGTTGTTTTGTTATTATGCCTGCGTGTAGGTAATGCCGCTAGGCCACGTCGTTACGCCTCTTGCAACTTCCGAGAAGGAATTTGCCTTGACTACGCAACCGCTAAACGATGCCGATGCCTGAATTTCTTGACAGATTACGTAATTGTACTGAGGAATATCCAAGCCGCTTGCGTCAAGCGTTACGTTCGTAAGCGTAATGTGCTGCATCGTTCTACCAAAGAGCAAGGAATCTGCATCCTGCTGACTCGTCTGCGTACCCAAAATTTCCTTGTACTGAATCGTTACGTCGCTCATCTGGATTCTTGCCGA
>JAFUMY010000093.1 GCA_017482415.1 Clostridia bacterium | reverse complement strand
TTCTTTAAAGAATTCCTCATAATCCCCGATACTGGGTGCGCTGGTTTTCGGCAGCTCTTTCGTTTCTGCGACGTATTGGAAAATATCCGCAGGGGTAATATCCACGCCGTCATGATACGCCTTGTCGCCAAGGTTGACCTGGAACGATAAAATACCGATGTCACGTTCTTCTACGAGATGATTCAAGTCGCAAGTGCTGTCAGATGTAATACGAATAGCCATAATTTTTTCTCCTTAACTTTGTTTCTTTTGATTTTAAGTGTATTCTTTTTTTATTTATGCAGCCCGATTAGAAAAATATCTTTTCGAGCGTTTCGCTGTGTTTAATCGCCCATTCGGGAACGACCCCGAATACGTCCGTCGCCTTATACAGCTTCCCCTTTAAATGAGAGCCTGCCGGCTGATTATAACGACTGTCGCAGCTATGGTGTCTATTATCGCCCAGGAAGAAAATCTCCCCCTCGCCGACTACGTATTCGCCAAAATCATACGCCGCTGCGCCCGTCACGATTTTCCCGTTCTCGTCTTTGCCTATCATTTTATTGTCATACCAAACGTCGTAATCCTCTTCAATCGCCTCGTAGCCGTCGCTACCTGCTTTCCAAAGATAGATTTGACCGTCTATGCATTTGACCTTATCCCCCTCGGTTGCAATCAAACGTTTGATTAAAAAACCGCCGTTGACCCCCGAGCATTCCTCATAGCCGCCCACGTTGACCACAATCACGTCGCCGCGCTCTAAGCCCTTGCCGTCCTCCACGTAACGAATTAAAAGCTTGTCGCCGTCATATAGCGTGTTTCGCATGGACGAACCGTCTACGATAACGCCGCCGAAATTCTCCGTCCAGTATGCACGAAATAACAGCACCGCAAAAATCAATACGAGGAAAACTACGTAAAAGAGAAAGGAAGATTTCGATTCTCCATCCTCAAATCTACGCTCGTATAATTCACTGTGCCGAAGGTCTTTGTCCATATCCTTTCCTCACTTCTCAATATCCTTGCAGATTAGAGCCACAAAATGTTGGTAACCGCGTATTCCTTTTCCTCGCCTGCGCAAGAGAACACCAACGCGCTGCCCTTTCTAAAGCTCTTCAAAGGCACACCGTAGCTTTCGCCCTTGAAATCGGTTGCTTTTAAAATCATGCGCTTCCATTTTCCGCCCCCTCGGATTTCCACCTCGCAGGTGTAGCGTTCGTCTGCGGTGGTCACGTCCGCTACCTCAATCGAAACACGCAGGCTTTGCGTTTCTTTCGTGTAGACGTCGAATTCCAAAAACGCGTTGTCGTCGGGAATATATCTCGGCGAGCTGATTTTATACGTGCGCATACCGCCGACCGAATACGCGCCTTTGATGTCACCGTAACCAACGGATACCTTGGGTATCGCTTCCCTTTCCAGGAAGATGTCCCCGATGGAATAATCCTCGTACTGCGCGACGCTGAAGCAGTCCATTTCCGACTCGGCAAACAGCCAACGGCTCTTCACCGCATTTGCGCTTGCCTTGGATAATTTCTTGGACGTGATACGCGACATGACGCGGAAGCCGTTGATATATTTCGCATACGCGTAAACAAACGCCGCCGTCGCGCCCTCAAAGGGCTTTACCGTATAGGCAAACCGACCGTTTTTCACGTCCCTACCGTTCGTCTTATATACACAACGCCATTCTCTATACGTAGACCTTGTCTTGACGTCCGCCTCGGCATAATAAACGCCCGCTTCCTCCAAGATACCCTCTTTGTCACATTCTACCTGCACCTCGATTCCCTCCGCCGTGTCCTTGAGGGCAACGTTGAGCGAATCGGGGATATAAATTTCTCTGCCCTTTAAATTCTTTTCCAAAAAGAGCGCCATATCCGCAAGCCCGTTCGGGCCGATACAAGCCCCACTGTCGGGGGAATATACGAGTGCGTTGCCGTCCTGATTTCCGATTCTGGAATAGGTATCGTATGCTCGGTCGCAATCGAAGCTCTTATCTCGAATGGAACAGAGCATCAAAACGGGGCACTTGACGTAAGGCGCGTAGGATTGCGCCTCGACCGCCGCAATATAGCGGTGATGGTCGTCGCTTAAATTATAGGCAAGGTTTTCCCCGAACTTCGACATGTGCTGGAAGGAACGCCAGCCTGCCGCATTGATGGGAACGCCGCACTTGACGTCCGACGAGAGCATAGCTTGCCAAGCGATTTCACCGCCCTTTCTTACCCCTACGATACCGATGTTGGATATATCCGAACGGGATTTCAAATACTTAATCGAATAAAGCGCGACGTACGTCCATTCCACCCAGGTCGTTTTATCCGATTCCACGCCCGTGAAATCGTCCAAGCCCCTCGCTTTTTCATAGTTACCGTATTCGAGAGAGGTGGGATAAATGGTACGCATGACGTTCGAGCCGTCCGATTGCATTTTACCCGTATAGTCAGGCATCAGCACCGCATAGCCTTTGTCGATGAAATAGTCCATGATTTCCTTGTCGGGGGTTTTGCCTACGTCGTGTAAGAAGAGAATCGCAGGCTTTTTGCCCTCGCCCAAGGGCTTCCCGAACCGCGCGTAAATACGCACGCTGCCGTCCGACGCCGAATGCCCCGAATAGGACAAATGGTTATGCCGTCTGTCGGAAAGAAGCTCTTCCCCCCACTCGCTCGTGTTCAAAGGACTTTTTAAATTGTACTTTTTCCATAAGGAGATTGCACTTACTATCATAATTTCCGTTATTCCGTCTCTTAACTTCTCTTTGTTTTTTGCCTAAATCCTTTAATAGCTTTCCAACCTTAGCTTCGAGCCCTGTCGCTCGTCCGCGCCCGTTACCAGTATCTTATTCCCAATGCGGTGTTTCAGCTCCTCCACGTGAGAAATTAGCCCGACCGAAAAGCTTTTACTCAGCTTTCCAAGCACGTCCATGACCGTATCCACAAGCTTTGTATCGAGCGTACCAAAGCCCTCGTCAAGGAAGAAAAACTCAATCGGGCGTAAGGACTTTTTACAGATTTCCGCGCTAAGCGAGAGCGCCAAAGCCAGGGATACGAGAAAGGTCTCGCCGCCCGACAGCGTCTTTACCGCGCGTAAATTGCCGCCGTTTAAATTATCGCCTATCTTAAACTCCTTATCGTATTTAAGAAAATACTTTCCGCTTGTCAAAGAAAGCAACGTCTTGCTCGCCTGCAAACAGATTTCTTGCAGATACTCCGAAGCAATAAATTCCAAAAATTTATTGCTCTTTAACAGCGACCTAAGTTCGTCGCAAAGCTTTCTTTGGGCTTGCTTTTCGCTCAAATCTTTTTCAAAAGCCAAATATTTTTGACGGAGCTCGTTTAAACGGATAAGCTCCGTTTCACATGCCGCAATCACGCGGTTGGCACTGTCCCGATTCGACTGCGCTTCAAGCTTGGCGCGTTCGGCAAGCGCAAGGCTGTCCGCCGTGTAATTTTCAAACTTCTTCGCGTCCGTTTCCGCCGCCTTATGCTTATACAGCTCATATTTCTCGAAAAAGCCCTTGCAAGCCGCCTTCAAAGCCTCTTCGTCTCCAAGTTTTTCAAGAAGCTCTTTTGCCTCGTCCACCGTCGCAAAGCCGCTGTTTTCAAGTGCCGTTTTTAACGCCTCGGCAAAACCCGCCGCCTGTTTTTCACAGAGCGAAATCAAGCCGTTTTGCTTTTCCTTTTCCGCACGGCAGGCATTTAAGCCCTCCTGCAAATCCTCTATGCGTTTTTGCGCCGCCGTTTTTTCGGCTTGTAATTTTTCAAGCTGCCGCTTTAAGGTATCCTTATCCCCAAGCGCCTTGACTGCTGCCGTTTTTTCCTGCGCCGCCATATAGCTCTCACGGTAAATTTTACCCTGCTCGGAAAGCAATTTCTTCTTTTCCTCATTCGTATCGTAGGCGCGCTTGCGCTTTTCCAAGCCGTCCAACTCCGCCTTTAAGCGTTTTCGCTCCTGCTCCGCCGCCTTAAAGGCAATTTGGATTTTCGAAACGTCCGTTTCTTCTACCCCCTTTTCAAGGGTATATTTTTTAATCAAAAGGGCAACGTCCTGCGCCGTTTCGGGATATTTTTCCGAAAGCCCAGAAAGGTCCTCGCGTACCTCGGCGTAGGTTTCGGGTAAAAGCACGTCTTTGAAATGCCGTTTCATATAATCGAGCAGGGTTTCGTCCTCGCCGAGCTTTTGAAGCTGCGCCTCTATCTCTCCTCGTTTCTCCTCGAAATCCTCCCAAGGGCATTCCCTTTGTAAACGGCGATATTCCGCCACGCAATCCTCCAAGCGTTTTTTCGCCGCAGCCTCCGCTTCCACGTCCGCCTGTGCCCCAAGCACCTTTTCAAGGGTGATAGACAGCTTGACGATTTCTTCATCATAAGCGGCTTCCGATTGCTGCGTTTTCGCCTGAGCAAGCGATTTTATTAAAGCCACGATTTTCGTTTCCGCGTCCTGCGCACGCATGGTCGCCAACCCTTTTTCACGGTCGTTTTTCTCTATCGCTAACCCTTCTCTTACCACGGCTTTGGCTAAAGGCAAGCGCTCGGCTGATTTTTGTTTTTCCGTCATTTCAGGCAAACGCAACGACAGCCCCCGCAATATCTCCAGCGTCTTATCATATTCTCGTTTTTCCTTGTCGAGAGCAACTGCCTGTTCGTGCGCTTTTTCCGTGTCCTTTAAAAGGCGTTCCTGCTCAACAAGGCGTTCTTTTGCCTCGGCAAGCTCAGCCATTTTCGCCGCGATATTCTCCGCACTGCCACCTGCATTTTGCTCCATTTTCGCAAGCAAAAGGTTGACCGCATTTTCGGCATTATAATACTTTTCATTGACCGCTTTCGAGAGCCGTTCGCCGTACTTTTCCAAGTCAAATAGACGGGAAACGAGCTTAACACGCTCTGAAGTAGGCGCTTCGACAAGCGCCGCAAAATCCCCCTGCGGAAGCGCAATACACATCTTGAAATCGGCAAAGGTCAAGCCGATGATTTCCTCCAAACGCTCGTTGACGTCACGCGTACCCTCCGCCAAAGCCGCCAGCTCGCCCATGGGGGTATATTCGTACAGCCATGCCTTTGCGGTATTGTTTTTTCTGCGGCGTTCACGGCGCACCCGATAGGCGTGTCTTACGCCGTCCGTCGTGATTTCGAAATCAAATACGACGTACGCGCTGTCCAAACGGTGATTGATGCATTCGCTACCGCTGCTTCTTTCAATTTGACCGTATAACGCCAAATGA
>JAFUMY010000092.1 GCA_017482415.1 Clostridia bacterium | reverse complement strand
TCTGGTGGACGATCAGGGACTCGAACCCTGGGCCCATTGATTAAGAGTCAATTGCTCTACCAGCTGAGCTAATCGTCCATATTGGTGGTCCATCGGAGGCTCGAACTCCGGACACCTTGATTAAAAATCAAGTGCTCTACCTACTGAGCTAATGGGCCGAAATATGTAATATTAAATTCCACGAAGTGGCTGGGGTGGCAGGATTTGAACCTACGAATGCCGGAATCAAAATCCGGTGCCTTAACCACTTGGCGACACCCCAATGTGGAAATAAATTAAAGTGGGGCGGGCAGAGAGAATCGAACTCACGACCTCCAGGGCCACAATCTGGCGCTCTAACCAACTGAGCTATGCCCGCCATATATTGGTGCGCCTGAAGAGATTCGAACTCCTGACACACGGCTTAGAAGGCCGTTGCTCTATCCAACTGAGCTACAGGCGCATGTCATACGCCTTTAGGATAGTTTAGTGGAGCGGGTGATGGGAATCGGACCCACGCGGCCAGCTTGGAAGGCTGGAATTCTACCATTGAACTACACCCGCATTCATCGCACTTCACCGTCGTATCGACAACGCTTGTATATAATAGCATTATTATTTTGAATTGTCAAATAATTTTTCACGCTTTTTTCAAAAAAGTTTAAAAATTTTTTATTTTTCCGTTTTATTGACGAAATATGAAAAAAGAAAATAAAAAAATCAAAAAAACTCCTTTTGAAAGAGCTTCGTTTTGTTGCCACGAGTTGAAAAATTATGCTATAATATATAAAATTGTTGTAAGGTCAACGGATTAGTAGGAATCCAAACCCCGACTTAAAAAACATAAAAAAGATATAGACGTTCAACACGCCAAGTAGGGGCATCAGCACCATTAACAGCAATTCCGAACGCTTGTATTTGAGAATAAACATACAAACGTAGATGGTGATTGCACCGCCGAGCGCGCCTGTTATAAACAGCTTCCCAAGTCCTTTCTCTTCGGGCTTTTTTGAGGGGATATTCCCGCTGTTTTCAAGTAAGGGCGAGCCCTGCTGTTCGAGCTCTGCTTGCCGTTCACGGTCTCGGAGACCTTTCACCAAAAGAAACGCGTAAAAATTGATAGCTAAAATATAAGCGACGAGCAATATATACAAAATAATCATACTAAAAGTATGACCGAAAAAATCATAAATAATAACAAGGCGGTTAGGAATAATATGAAGAAAAGAGCATTGGTAAGCGTATCGGACAAAGCAGGGATTGTCGAATTCTGTACCCGTTTGGCGGCTTGTGGTTACGAAATCATTTCGACGGGCGGCACGGCGAAAGCACTCAAGGACGCAGGGCTTCCCGTAATCGGAATTAGCGAGCTCACGGGCTTTCCCGAATGCTTGGATGGCAGAGTAAAAACCTTGCATCCTATCGTACACGCTGGGCTTTTGGCGATGCGTTCGAACCCCGATCATATGTCGCAGCTTGAAAAACTGGGTATCAACACAATCGATATCGTTGCAGTAAATCTCTATCCCTTTAAAGCAACCATTTCCAAGCCCGACGTTACCTTTGCGGACGCAGTGGAAAATATTGATATCGGCGGCCCGACCATGCTTCGTGCGGCAGCGAAAAATTATCAGGACGTAGCCGTGGTTGTCGACCCCAAAGACTATGAAAGAGTCCTTTCCGAGCTTGAGGCAGGGGAGATTACACTCGATACAAAGAAATATCTTCAATATAAAGTATTCGCGCATACGGCGGTTTACGATAGCATGATTTCGAACTATCTTGCCGAGCAGCTCGATATCCGTTTCCCTGACAGTATCACCTTTGCATATGAGAAAACACAGGATATGCGCTACGGCGAAAATCCCCATCAAGGCGCGTCCTATTATAGCGAAGAATTTATTCGCGCGGGCTCGCTTTCTAAGGCAAAACAGCTTTGGGGTAAAGAGCTTTCCTATAACAATATCAATGACGCAAACGGTGCCTTGGAGCTTGTAAAAGAGTTTGAAGAACCCTGCGTGGTGGCTTGTAAGCATGCAAATCCTTGCGGCGTAGGCGTTGGCAAGACGATTCACGAAGCGTATGTAAAAGCGTATGAATCCGACCCTGTATCCGTGTTCGGTGGGATTTTGGCAATCAACGGTACCGTAGACGAGGCTACCGCTACCGAAATCAATAAAATCTTTATCGAAATCGTCATTGCGGAAGGCTTTACCGAGGGCGCGCTTGAAATTTTAAAGCAAAAGAAAAATATTCGCTTGCTCGAACTGCTTGATATCAAGGCAAAGCGTGAGGCGAGCGCATACGATATGAAAAAAGTATACGGCGGTTTACTTGTGCAGGACTACGACAATACGCTGTTTGCGCCCGAAAATTTGAGGGTGGTTACCAAGCGTGCCCCCACGGAAGCGGAAATGGCAGCGTTGATGTTTAACTGGAAGGTGGTAAAACACACGAAATCGAACGCAATCGTCGTGGGTAAGGCAGATAGAACGACGGGTATCGGCATGGGGCAAACCAACCGTATTTGGGCGGCGCAGCAGGCGATAGAGCATGCAGGCGAGGAAGTAAAAGGCTCGGTTATGGCGAGCGACGCGTTCTTCCCGTTCCCCGATTGCGTAGCGGAATGCGTAAAGGCGGGGATTACGGCAATCGTACAACCTGGCGGCAGCATTAAAGACCAGCTTTCGATTGATGCGTGCGACGAGGCGGGAATTGCCATGATTTTTGTTGGCGACAGACATTTCAAGCATTGATATAGAAATAATAACGAAAAGGCTTCGGGTAACCGAAGCCTTTTATCATGCAAATTTAAAGATAGGGGGCAGGTATGCGTTGAACGCTTATTCCTGTGCCTTGCTAAGCTTATATTCCGTAATCGCTTTGGAGAGCTGATCGGGACAAGAGGTATTGTTTCTGCAACGAATTCCTGCAAGCAAAGCCTCGATTTCATCGATATTCTTTCCCTCAACAAGGCGCGCAATCCCTTGCAGGTTGCCGCCGCAACCGCCGATAAAGCGCACGTTGTGCATTTTATTTTCAGCGTCTACGTCAAAAAGAATTTGTCTGGAACAGGTGCCTTTCGTGGAATAAGTGAACATAATTTTACCTCTCTTAATAGTATTTCGCGGCGAGGGGTCGCCGTCTTTTCAGGGGATAGGCGAGTGCCTTAATCCACCAACGTTTCGTAGATAGCGGAATACAAATCGGAAGCTTTGCATTCCCAGTTTTTATAAATATTTTGCGCCGTTTTCTTGTCGGGTACGACGAACTTTAATTCAAGCATAGGCTGTACGGGCGCAAGGATTTTTAAAAAGACGGTATACGTGCCGTCGACGTTTTGATAATAGTCCGCCTTGCATTCCTGACGGTTACGCAGCGTTCCGCTGTTATTCTTGATATAGGAAGAAATTTCGTCGCGGATACTTTTCGGGATTTTGATATAAAAATTATTCAAACTTTCCCGACCATCTCCTGTAATGACGTAAAGGGGCTCTTCATCGGGCGAGGGGATACGGCAAATGAAGCCATCGTCCAAAAGTCGAGGCAACAATTCCTTGCAATCCATATAATTCAGCCAACTGTTAACGGTCGTACAGGTTTCGAGTAAAATCCGCTCGGAAAGTGCGGTTTCCATTTTATCGAACACGAACAGTACGATCAGTTTGTTGACGGACGTTTCGCCTTGAATTTGCATTGGTTTAGCTCCTTTTTATTTTTTCGGGATAGAAAACAGCCGCATAGGACGTGCGACTGCTACTTTTGAAACGACACTATTATACATAAAAATTTTTCGAAAATCAAGATATTTTGCAAAAAAATATTTATTATTTTTCGTTTTTGTGTTATAATGAATAAAAAAACAAGGCTTCTCTAACGAAAATGCCGAAAGGAGCAGTTATGGAATACGTGGAAAAAACTGTGAAAAAGAATTACGTATACGAGGGCAAGATTCTAACCGTTCGAAAAGACGATGCGCTTTTACCCGACGGTAGGGCGTGTATCCGTGAAATTATAGAACACAGCGGCGGTGCGTGCGTTTTGTACGTAGAGCAGGGCAGGGTATTGCTTGTACGTCAGTACCGCTATGCCTACGGAGAAAGTATCTACGAGATCCCTGCGGGCAAGCTTGAAAAAGGGGAAGATCCCTCGCTTGCGGCACTTCGGGAATTGGAGGAAGAGGCGGGAATCCGCGCAAAGCGTTTAGAGCTTTTGTACGTGAATTATCCCACGCCTGGCTATACCAACGAAAAAATTTATATCTATCGGGCATACGAGGGCGAGCAAGTCTCTTCGCATTTGGACGACGGGGAATTTTTGGACGTGGAATGGATTGAGCTTGACAAAGTCAAGGAGATGCTAAAAAAGGGCGAAATCAAGGACGGAAAGACGATTATAGCCTTGCAGCATTATTTTTTAACGGAAAAGGAATAAAGAGAAACCGAGGTCGGAAACAACCGACCTCGGTTTGCTATGCAGCAACGCAAGGAGAAAGGAGAAAAATTATCAATGGCAGCCGCAGGAGCAACTACAGTTGCAGGGCGGCGTGAGAATCGCCGAGAGGGTTCCGTTTTTATACAAGCAGAACAAGAGTGCAGCGATAATCGGTAAACCGCAACCGCTGAATACGTTCGAGCAGAAGAAACCGTCCTTCGAACCGAGAATAAGCAGAGCGATAAGAATCCAAAGGGTGGAATTACCCTGAGTACAACAATTCATAAAAACCTCCTGTGTTTCGCCGCAGGGGATATGTAAATCGAGTTTTTGCCGCCATATCGGTAGAAAATTCCGAAACGGCATATAGCCTGCGGTTTTGTCTTTCTATTACATAGTATTCTATTTTCGCGGCTTTTGTGCCGTTTTTTTCGAAAAGCAGGGAAAAAAGGGGATAGATTATCGATTTTTTGCGTTCATTTTGTTGCGTTAATTGAAAAAATGCGTTATAATATAAGATACTCCATGGCGGGTACGCACGTGCGGCTTGACCGAAAGAATGGGGTAAATACATATTTTTTTTCTGCGGGTATCTAAATGTAAATTAGAACTCGATGGAGGTAATTGAATGAAAAAAGAAGGCTTTTTCTCGGCGAAAAACGTTGCAACGCTTGCCATTTTGCTTGCGCTCGTCATTGTGTTACAGGCGTTTGGCGGCTCGTTTTCAATCGGTGCGGTGACGCTTAACTTCACTTTGATACCGCTTGTACTCGGCGCAATCGTATTAGGCCCTTGGGCTGGCGCGTTTTTGGGTTTTGCCAGTGGTGTGATTGTATTGATTCAGGTCATTTTAGCACCTACGGGCTTCTATTATATCATTTGGTCGAATAGTCCGTTCGTCACCACGATGATTTGTTTGGTGAAAACAACGGTTGCGGGTTTTGTTGCGGGTTGGATTTTTAATATACTTGAAAAGAAAAACCGTTACGCGGCAATTTTTATCGCCGCAGGGTTAGTGCCCATCATCAATACGGTACTGTTCGTTTTGGGTTGTCTTTGTATGTCCGACACGATTGCCTTGATGGCAGGGGGAGAAAACGTATTTGTCTTTATCCTCGTAGGCTTGGTAACCTTTAACTTTTTTATCGAATTTGCCATCAATCTGTTGTTTGCGCCCGGATTGCATACGGTATATAAAGCCGTAGAAAAACAGTTTAAAAAGAGTAGGTAAACTAATGATTATTTGTATCGATATCGGAAATACGAATATTAAATATGCAATCTATAATGGCGAGGAATTAAAGGTTTCTTTCCGAGTGGCTACCGATTTCAAAAAGACTTCGGACGAATACAGTGCACAGCTTACAAGCATGCTCGCAGCGAATGGGATTTCGGTGGACGAGGTGACGGGCGGTATCGTCTCCTCCGTTGTGCCTTCCTTGGATTATACGGTGGAAAAAATGTGTTCGCTGTATTTGAATATCGAGCCGTTGCACGTAGCCCCTGGTTTAAAATCGGGCTTGAACATTCGTTGTGACGATGCGAGAGAGGTGGGTGCTGACCGTATTGTAAACTGCGTTTCGGCAATCGTTGGCTATGGCGAAGGTACACCCATGGTCGTGATTGACTTCGGTACGGCGACGACGTTTAATATCATCAGCGAGAATAACGAGTTTATAGGCGGCGTTATCGCGCCCGGTATTAAAGGTTCGCTCGATTCGCTTGTCAACGGCACGGCGAAGCTCCCGAGGGTAGAGATTGAAGCTCCGAAGAGCGTGATTGCAAAAAACACCGTAACCAACATGCAGGCAGGGATTGTATTCGGCTTTGCAGGGCTCGTGGAATATATCGTCAAGCGCATTAAAAAGGAGCTGAAAACGACGAAGGTCAAAACGATAGCAACGGGCGGTTTTAGCGACGTCATTTCCAAGGAAATCGAGGGGATTGACGTAGTGGATAAGCTGTTGACACTCAAAGGCTTGAAATATTTGTATGATTTGAATACGCAGGCGGAATAACCTGCGAGAGGATATAAAAAAGGAAAACACATCTGGAGGATTGTAGCATGAAAAAGAGAGTAGGCGTTGCCATTCTTGGTTTGGGCGTAGTCGGCGGCGGCACGTATAGAACGCTGGTTGACCACAGGGAATTTTATCTCAAAACGCAAAACGTCGATATCGTTGTAGAGAGCGTTTTGGATAAGAATACAGCGAGATTAAAAGAACTCGGTGTGCCTGAAGAATGCATTGCAGGCAGCATTGCTGAGGTTGTTGCAAACCCTGCAATCGACATCGTAATCGAGACGATTGGCGGCGTGGGCGTAGCGAAAGAATTTGTTATGATGGCGCTGAAAGAGGGTAAATCGGTCGTTACGGCAAACAAAGAAATGATTAGCAAATGCTCCCACGAGCTGGAACGTATCGCAAAGCGCAATAGCTGCGGTTTGTATTACGAGGCAAGCTGCGTAGGTGGCGTTCCCATTATCCGTACTCTTTTGGACGGTGTGCAGGCGAACCACGTTTTGGAAATGATGGGTATCGTCAACGGTACGACCAACTATATTTTGACGAAAATGACGCAGGACGGCACCGATTATCAGACGGCGCTTAAAGAAGCGCAGGCGCTCGGCTATGCGGAATTCGACCCCACGAACGACGTGGAGGGCTTTGATTCCACGTACAAGCTTTCCATTCTTTCGTCGATGGCATTCCATACGAAAGTGCCTTATACCAAAGTACACCGCGAGGGTATTTCCTCGGTCAAGGTTGAGGATATTACGATTGGTAAGGAATTCGGTTATACGTTGAAGCTGTTGGCAATTGGTAAAAACACGCCCAGCGGCATTGACGTGCGCGTACATCCTACGTTCATTCCCGATGCCCATCCCTTGGCAAGCGTAAACGACGCATACAACGCAGTATATCTCCGCGGCGATGCGCTCGACGATATTATGCTGTACGGTAAAGGTGCAGGCGCATTCCCGACGGCAAGCGCGGTTGTCAGCGACGTTATTTATGCGGCTACGCATTCGGAAATCAAATACTCGACCTTTAAAAATAACGCAACGGCAGACAGCGACGTGAAATTCGTTACCGATTTTTCGAGCGCGTACTATATCCGTCTTTCCGTTGACGATCAGGCAGGTGTGCTTGCAAAAATCAGTAGCATCTTTGCGAAATACGGTATTTCGATTGTTGAAATTGCGCAGAAGAGCAAGAACGCAGGCGAAGAACGCGTGCCGCTTATTATCATCACGCACAAAACGCACGAGAATGCGATGAAGAATGCGGTTGCAAAAATCAATGCCTCCGACATGGCGGCGGTGGAAGCGGTTATCCGCGTAGAAGCGTAAGTATTTGACGGGCGAGCATTCCTCGCCCGTTTTTCATAGAGGTGGCTATGAACGGACTCGTGATTATAAACGCCTATCCCAACGGCGAAAAATTCCTAAGACAAGGGGAGCGTATTGCAAGCGAACTCCGCGCTTTGGGCATGTCGGTAAACATGCTGAAAAGAGACGAGCTTCTCGCAGGGCTGAACGGCTTAGGCGAGGTGGCTTCCGATGCCATTTTAGGCGTGGATTTTGCCGTATATTTAGACAAGGATAAATATTTGGGACGACTTCTGGAAAAAGCCAATATTCGTCTTTTTAACCGCGCAGAGGCAATCGAGCTTTGCGACGATAAGTTTTCCACCTATCTTGCGTTGAGCGGGAAAGGGCTTCCGCTTGCCGAGAGCATTCCCGCGCCGCTTTGCTATACCCCGAATGCAATTCCCGATGACAAATTCCTGCAATCAGTAGCCGAAAGGTTGGGTTTTCCGTTGGTCGTTAAAAAGAGCTACGGTTCCTTTGGGCAAGGCGTTCAACTCGTACACGGTATGCCGAAATTGCGCGCTTTGGCAAAAGAATTTTTGTATACACCGCATTTTTATCAACGGTATATCCATGAATCGTGTGGACGGGATATCCGCGTAATCGTTATTGGCGGCAAAGCGTTTGCTGCGATGGAGCGCGTGGCAAGAACGGGGGAATTCCGTTCCAACGTCGAGCTTGGAGGCGAAGGTAGAACCATCGAGCCTTTACCTGAATATCTTGCGGTTGCCGAACGTGCCGCGCAGGCGCTTGGCTTGGACTATTGCGGCGTCGATTTGTTGGAAACGGCAGAGGGACCCGTACTTTGCGAGGTGAACTCAAACGCCTTTTTCGAGGGACTTGAAAGGGTTACGAATAAAAACGTAGCGGAGGCGTATGCGAAATATATATATTTCGAGATGAATAAAAAACAAGAAAAATAAAATAAGCGTTTTTTCGATAAAAAGTTTTGCAAAAAGACAAATATTTTGCAAAACTTTTTCTTTGTGCTGTTGACAAAATGCATACATTATGATATAATCAATAGGATAAATATATTGCGTGTAGAGTTTTCAAACGCTTGGAGTTTGGTGGATACCGAATATTCCCAAGTCGAGGTTGACTTGGAAAGGAGGGTTGTGATAATGGAAGAAAAGCAGGTGCTGCGACACAGAAAAGGTTTTATCAAAAGTAGAGTCTTTTTGGTTCTTGCGGACGTTGTTTTGGTTTTGTTGGCATCGTTACTCAGTTATTGGATGACCAGTTGGGGGATGAACGAGCGTTTTACGTTGACGTGGCACGTTGCAATATGGTCGGTTGTCAATGCAGCCGTTGCAGTGCTTCTTTGTTACGTCTTTGGGCTTTACGCCATGTCCCTGTCCTCGGTAGGTATGCCGGAGGCGATGCGTATTCTTGCATGTGCGGGCTCGGTAGGCGTACTAAACGTCGTTTTCGTATTCGTATACGATTTATTTAGCCAAGCTTTGAGAAAATCCTTTTATCTTGGCTACAACGTAATGCTGGTTTATGCGTTGTTGCTTGTCGTAGGCTTGATGGCGGTGCGTTTTGCAAAACGTGGTTATCAATCTCTTTCCACGCAGATTTTGAACGTGTTTACGAAAAAGACGCGCGTCATGATTATCGGCTTTAATAATAATGCCTTTACGTTAATTCGTACAATGGCGTTTAATAAAAAGAGTCAATATAAAGCGGTGTGTTTGCTCGATGACGACAATCGTTTGCTCGGTAAAAAGATTTACGATATTCGCGTTGTGGGCTCCACCTATGAAGTGAAAGCCTTTGTAAAACGTTACAACGTACAGGAAATCTTTCTTGCACTGCCCTCCAGTGACCGCGCGAAGCAACGCGAAGTTTTACAGCGTTGCACCGAATGCGGTTGTCCGATTAAAATGCTTCCCGAGCTTAATCAAATGACGAATGGCGAATTGCTTGTTTCTAAGCTCCGTAGCGTAGAGATTGAAGACCTGCTCGGTCGAGAACAAAAGAGCGTGAATTTGAGCGAGGTCATGGGCTATATCGAAGGCAAGGTCGTCTTGGTTACGGGCGGCGGCGGTTCGATTGGCAGCGAGCTTTGTCGTCAAATCGCATTACATAATCCAAAGAAGCTTATCATTTTAGATATCTACGAAAATAACGCTTATGAAATCGAGCAAGAATTAAAGCGCGGCTATCCTGACTTGGAGCTTTTAACGCTGATTGCAAGTATTCGCGACAAGGGTAAGGTTCGGGACGTCTTTGAAAAATATAGACCGCAAATCGTCTTTAACGCAGCTGCGCATAAGCACGTACCCTTGATGGAAACGAGCCCGAACGAAGCGGTGAAAAACAACGTGTTCGGTACGTTGAACGTAGCGCGTGCGGCAGATGAATACGGCGTGGAAACGTTTGTGCAGATTTCAACGGACAAGGCGGTAAATCCCACGAATATCATGGGCGCAACAAAGCGTATTTGCGAGATGATTATTCAAACGATTGGCAGACACAGCAAAAATACGAACTTTGTTGCCGTGCGTTTTGGGAACGTTTTGGGTTCGAACGGTTCGGTTATTCCCTTATTCAAGAAACAGATTGAAGAGGGCGGCCCCGTTACGGTTACCCACAAGGATATTATTCGTTATTTTATGACCATTCCCGAGGCGGTATCGCTTGTTTTGCAGGCAGGCGCATACGCAAAGAGCGGTCAAATCTTCGTTTTGGATATGGGCGAGCCCGTAAAAATTTACGACCTTGCCTATAACCTCATCAAGCTTTCCGGGCTTGAACCGAACGTGGACATCGAAATCAAATGCACGGGCTTGCGCCCTGGCGAAAAGCTTTATGAAGAGCGGCTTATGGCGGAGGAGGGCTTGGAAAAGACTCCGAACGGCTTAATTAGTATCGCAAGACCTATTCCTATCAACGAAACGAATTTCTGGGCTTTGTTGGACAAGCTCTACGAGGCTGCCTACGAAGAGACGGATAAGATGAAAGACTGGGTTAAAATCCTTGTTCCGACGTACACGATTGACCGTGGCGGCAACGCTACGAAAAACTATCTTCAAGTCGCGCAGGAAAAAACGACAGAGCTTGAAAAAGAAGCTGCCGTTACGGCAAGCTAAGGCTTGATTTAAGGGAAACACAATGCTCACAAAAGAGATTTATCAACAATACGCGAACATATTAAAAGAGGAGCTTGTTCCTGCAATGGGTTGTACCGAGCCTATCTCTTTGGCGTACGCGGCAGCGAAAGCGCGTGCCGTGCTTGACGATGCGCCCATTTCCGCAAAAGTGGAGGTAAGTGGGAATATTGTCAAAAATGCAAAGAGCGTTACCGTTCCGCATACGGGCGGCATGCGCGGTATCAAATCTGCGTTTATTGCAGGTTTAGTCGCAGGGAATGCAGATGCCGAATTAGAGGTTATCGCCAACGTTTCCGAAGAACAAATCGAACGGATTAAAGCCGCGAGAGAGAGCTTCGACGTAGAGGTTACTACCCCTGAGGACGCGCGGATTTTTGATATTGCGGTCACTTTGCGCTCGGCTATGCACGAGGCATACGTTCGCATTGCGGACACGCACACGAACGTGGTTTGTATTCGCAAAGACGGCGAAACGCTGTATGAAAATCTGCCTACGGAAACGGATAAAACGGATAAGAGCGGCTTGACGGTGGAAAACATTGTCGAGTTTGCGGATACGGTCGATATCGCACTGGTCAAGGAAACGCTTGACAGGCAAATCGCGTACAATATGGCGATTGCGGAAGAGGGGTTGAAAAGCAGTTACGGCGCAAATATCGGCAAGGTATTGCTTCGTTCCTATCAGCCGGATATCAAAACGACGGCAAAGGCTTATGCAGCGGCGGCGAGCGACGCGAGAATGAACGGTTGCGAATTACCAGTCGTTATCAATTCGGGCAGCGGGAATCAAGGTATAACCTCTTCCGTACCCGTTATCGTTTACGCACGGGGTTTACATATTTCTGAAGACAAGCTGTATAGGGCGCTTTGCGTTTCGAACTTAATCACAATCCATTTAAAGCAAGGTATCGGCGCGCTTTCCGCCTATTGCGGTGCGGTTTCCGCAGGCGCAGGCGCAGGCTGCGGTGTTGCCTATCTTCTCGGCGGCGGCGCGGACGAGGTCGCGCATACTCTTGTCAATGCGCTTGCAATCGATTCGGGTATCATTTGCGACGGCGCGAAAGCAAGCTGTGCTGCAAAAATCGCTACGGCGGTGGAAAGCGGATTGTTGGGATTAAGTATGTATTATAACGGCAATGAATTTTTTGCTGGTGACGGAATCGTAAAAAAGGGCGTTGAAAACACGATTAAAAGTGTTTCGCGCTTAGCGCACGAGGGCATGCGCGAAACGGATAAAGAAATCATTCGCATCATGCTTGAAGTGGAGTAAAAAGCGACAAACATTACGAAAGCGTTCCGGTATAGCCGAAACGCTTTTTTCGTCCTTTTAAAGCTCTAAAACGGTTCTTAAAAAAACAGAAAAGCGCAAAAGCCTGAAAAATGCGTTTTTTCTCATAAAAAATTGCCGTTTTCCCTTTGAAATCCTTGCAATTCTTCTATATTTGTGATACAATATGCAATAATCAATATTTTTGATTAAACAAAGCATGTTTATTCGATTTATTGTTTAAGACCAAAAAAGGAAGAGAAGAGTATGGCAAGAGTATTTAATTTTTCGGCAGGGCCCTCTATGTTGCCGATAGAGGTGCTCGAAAAAGCGGCGGCGGAAATGACGGATTATGCAGGCAGCGGAATGTCCGTAATGGAGATGAGCCACCGCTCGCCCGTCTATGACAAAATCATTAAGGAAGCGGAAGCGCTGTTACGTCAGGTAATGGAGATTCCCGATAATTACAAGGTATTGTTTTTACAGGGAGGCGCGTCTACGCAGTTTGCGGCGGTGGCGCTTAACCTTATGAACGGCAATAAAAAAGCCGATTATATTTTATCGGGGCAGTTTTCTACGAAGGCGTATCAGGAAGCGCAAAAATACGGTGACGTAGTGGCGGCGGCAAGCAGTAAGGATATCAATTTCTCCGCTGTACCCAAAACGCAGAAAACGGATTTCCGCGCAGATGCGGATTACGTGCACATGTGTTTCAATAACACCATTTACGGCACAAAGTTTTCGTCGATTCCCGATACGGGGGATATTCCCTTGGTTGCGGATATGTCCTCGTGTATTTTGAGCGAGCCCTTCGACGTTTCGAAATTCGGCATGATTTATGCAGGGGCGCAAAAGAATATGGCACCTGCGGGCTTGACGGTTGTGATTGTCCGTGAAGACCTTATCGGCAAGGCAAGGGCGGAAACCCCGACCATGCTCGATTATAAAGTCATGGCGGATAACGATTCCATGTACAATACACCGCCTTGCTATTGTATTTACGTAGCAAAGCTCGTATATGAATGGATTCTGTCTATCGGCGGTTTAAAGGAAATGCAAAAACGCAATCAAAAGAAAGCGCAGCTTTTGTACGATTTTTTGGACAGCCAGTCCTATTACCATGCACCCGTTGCAAAGGACAGCCGTTCGCTGATGAACGTCACGTTCGTGACAGGGGATGCAGAGCTTGATAAAAAGTTCTGTGCGGAAGCGGCGAAAGCAGGGCTTGTGAATTTAAAGGGACACCGTTCCGTGGGCGGCATGCGCGCTTCGATTTACAATGCAATGCCCGAAGAGGGTGTACGCGCGTTGGTTGACTTCATGCAAAGATTTGCAAAGGAAAATCCCAAGGCGTAAATCGTGTTCATTGGAGAGAGAGTTATGATGAATATAAAGTTGATGAATAAAATTGCGAAGGTAGGCACGGACGTGCTGTCGGCTACCCGATATACGGTCGGTACGGAGGTCGTGGAAGAGGATGCCATTATGGTCCGTTCCGCAAACTTACATGAAATGGAGTTTTCCCCGAACTTACGCGCCATCGCGCGTTGCGGCGCAGGGGTGAATAATATCCCCGTCGAGAAATGCACGGAAAAGGGTGTCGTGGTATTCAATACCCCGGGCGCGAATGCGAATGCCGTAAAAGAGCTGGTGCTTGCGGCGCTCGTACTCGTATCCCGTGACGTTATCGGCGGGGTCAAGTGGGCAGAGGGACTTGCAGGCACGGAAAACGTAGCCAAGGCGGTTGAGGCAGGAAAATCTGCCTTCGTCGGGCACGAGCTTGCAGGTAAAACGCTCGGTGTTATCGGGCTTGGCGCAATCGGCGGTATGGTTGCAAACGCGGCAATCTCGCTCGGTATGCGCGTTACGGGTTACGACCCGTACATTACGGCAAAGGCGGCTTGGAGCTTAGCCCCGTCCGTACAGCAGGCTTTCGATTATGCGGAAATCTTCAAGACCTGCGATTATATCACCTTGCACGTTCCCGCAACGCCGCAGACGAAGGGTATGATTAATCAAGCGTCGTTGGAGCAAATGAAAAACGGCGTGCGCATTTTGAATTTTTCGAGGGCTGACCTTGTCAACGTTTCGGACGTGAAAGCGGCAATCGAGCTTGGAAAGGTCGCCGCATATATCACCGATTTCCCGACGGAGGAAACAGTGGGCGTGAAAGGAATTATTTCCGTGCCTCATTTGGGCGCGTCTACGGTGGAATCGGAAGACCATTGCGCGGTTATGGCGGCACAGGAGTTGGATGAGTTTTTACAGTGCGGTAATATTCGCAACAGCGTGAATTTCCCGACGGTAGGAATTCCCCGTTCTGAAAAGCCTCGCGTTTGTATCATGAATAAAAATATTCCGAACATGCTGACGCAAATCACCTCGGCGTTTTCTTCGCAGAATATCAATATCGAGAACCTTGCAAACGGCTCGAAAGGTGAAATTGCCTACACGATCGTGGAAACGAACGTTGCGGCAAACGAGGGGATAATTGCAGAGCTTACGGCAATCGAAGGCGTGTTTGGGGTAAGAGTGTTTGCATAAGTCAAACAAAGGAGGACGGTTATGTCCCAAGAAATTTTAAAGGAAGAGGAACGGGTGGCTTTCGGGCTTCGTTCCCTGTATAAACAGTACGGGTATTTACCCTATAAAATGAGCAAGTTTGAGGAATACGACCTCTATGCTCAAAATAAGGATTTTTTACGTCTTGCAGGCGTTGTCACGTTCAATGATACGGATGGTAAGCTTCTTGCTTTGAAGCCCGACATCACGTTATCGATTGTGAAAAACGATGCGGATAGCGACGTAAAACGCAAGGTGTATTACAACGAAAACGTATACCGCGTTTCGGGCAAAACGGGTAGATTTAAAGAGCTGATGCAGGTCGGGCTCGAATGTATCGGCAATCTCGACCTTTACGACGTATTCGAAACGGTCTATCTTGCGGCAGGCAGCCTTGCGCTCATCTCGGAGAAATTCGTTTTGGACCTTTCCCATTTGGGAATTTTAATCCCCGTTTTAAAATCGGTAAACTCAGGCGTGGCTTTTGAAAAAGCGGCAGTCCGCTGTCTTGCGGAAAAGAACGAGCACGGGCTTCGTGCGCTTGCGGAAGAATACGGTGTGTCCGAGGCGGATACCGCGCGTTTGGTGAAGCTCATTGGCGCATATGGCAATCCCGATATTGTTTTGGATTCTTTGGAAAGCGTTTGCACCTGCGACAATTCGAAGAAAGCGCTTGCAGAGCTTCATTCGCTTTGGTCGCTTTTAAAGACGACGGAGTATGCCGATAGAATCCGTTTGGATTTCTCGGTTATCAACGACGGGAATTATTACGACGACGTTGTGTTCAAGGGCTTTATCGACGGAATCGGCGAAAGCGTGCTTGCGGGTGGTAGATACGATAAGCTGCTGAAAAAGCTCGAGAGAAAATCAGGCGCAATCGGCTTTGCGGTCTATCTCGATCTTTTGGAGGGCTTTGGCGAAAAGCCTCGTTTAGCGGACGTGGACGTCTTGGTGCTTTATAACGACAGGGTATGCGCGGAAACGCTTGCAAAAACGGTACGCGCGCTCATTGACGAAGGGTATTCGGTCAGCGCACAGAAATCGGCGGGCGGCTTGCGCTATAAAAAGCTCGTGGATTTGACGGGAGGTGGCGTATGTTAAATATTGCGTTGCCCAAAGGTAGATTGGGCGAAAAGATTTACGACATTTTCGAGCGTGCGGGCTATGAATGTCCGTCGATTAAAGAGAATAACCGAAAGCTGATTTTCGAGAACGCCGAAAAAGGCGTGCGCTATTTTTGGGTGAAACCCTCCGACGTGTCTATTTACGTAGAACGCGGCGCTGCGGATATTGGCATTTGCGGTAAGGATATTTTAGCGGAATATTCCCCTGACGTGTATGAGCTTCTCGATTGCAAAACAGGGGTTTGCCGTCTTGCGGTAGCGGCGAAAAAGGGCTTCCACGACGACGGACAAAATACGTTGAAGGTTGCGACAAAGTTTGTCAAATGCGCGGAAGCGTATTATGCGAGCAAGGGCAGGGATATCGATATTATCCACTTAAACGGCTCGATTGAGCTTGCGCCTATCCTCGGGTTATCGGACGTTATTGTGGATATTGTGGAAACGGGCACAACGCTCAAAGAAAACGATTTGGAGGTTGTGGAAACGATTTTCCCGATTAGTGCAAGACTGATTGCAAATAAAGCGGGCTTTAAGTTTAAAACAGCGGAAATCGAGGCGCTTTTATCCAAAGTAAAGCTTTTAATCGGCTAAACGGAGAGAGAATATGATAAAGATATACAAATACGGCGAAGTGTCTTCGGAGGAAATCTTTTCACGGCAAGACCCGATTGTTCGGGTAGAACAGGCGGTTTCGGAGATTATTGCGGAGGTCGTGAAGAACGGCGACAAAGCCTTGAAGGCATACGCTGAAAAATTCGATAAGGTTTCTTTGACGGAATTAGAGGTTGGAAAAGAAGAAATCGAAAAGGCATACGCGGCGGCGGATAAGGATTTTGTTTCCGTTTTGGAACAAGCGGCGGAAAATATCCGTAAATTCCATCTTTGCCAAGTCCGCGAAGGCTTTTCCTTAAAAGGTGAGGACGGTGTTGTTGTCGGACAGAAAATCACGCCTATCGAAAAGGTAGGTTTGTACGTTCCCGGTGGTACGGCGGCATACCCCTCGACGGTGCTGATGGACGCAATCCCCGCAAAAATCGCAGGTTGTAAGGAAATCGTTATGGTGACGCCCCCTGCAAAGGACGGCAACGTAAATCCGGACATCTTAACGGCTGCAAAGGTCGCAGGCGTTACGCGGATTTTCAAGGTCGGCGGCGCGCAGGCAATCGCAGCACTTGCTTATGGAACGGAAAGCGTACCCAAGGTCGATAAAATCGTCGGCCCTGGCAATGCGTACGTTGCGGAAGCGAAAAAGCAGGTATTCGGTAAGGTATCCATCGACATGATTGCAGGTCCTAGCGAGATTCTCGTGGTTGCAGACGCTACGAACGATCCCGAGTTTGTGGCGGCGGATCTTTTATCGCAGGCAGAACACGACGTCAATGCAAGCGCAGTGCTTGTAACCGACGACGCAGCGTTTGCCGAGGCGGTTTCTTCGGCGCTTGAACGCCAAATCCCGCAGCTTCCGAGGTCGGAAATTGCAAGAAAGTCGATTGACAATAACGGCAAGATTATCGTGGCGGCGGATTTGCATGCCGCAATCGATATTGCAAACGAAATCGCGCCCGAGCATTTAGAACTTTGCGTGGACGAGCCGTTCCGTTATTTAGACGAGGTCAAGCACGCAGGCTCGATTTTCCTTGGAAAATACTCCCCCGAGGCACTCGGCGATTATTTTGCAGGGCCGAACCATACGCTACCGACAAGCGGTACGGCGAGATTTTCTTCGCCGTTGTCTGTGGATGATTTCGTGAAGAAATCCCAATATATTTATTACACGCCGACGGCTTTTGAAAAGGTCGCGGACGGTATTGCCGCATTTGCGGAAAAGGAAGGGTTGCACGCACACGCAAAGAGCGCAACAATCCGTTTTGAAACGAAAGAATAATCATGAGTAAATTTTTTAGTAAAAAATACGCGGCATTGACGCCGTATACCCCTGGGGAACAGCCCAAGGAAAGGGAATACGTAAAACTGAACACGAACGAATCGCCTTTTCCGCCCCCGCCTTCGGTGGTGGAAGCGGCTGCGTTTGAGGCAGGGAAATTGCAGTTGTATTCCGATCCCGAGCTCCTTTCGCTTTTGGAGGAAGCGGCGAATTGTTTTGGCGTAAAACGCTCCGAGATTATCGCGACCAACGGTTCGGACGAGGTGTTGGAGTTTGCCTTTATGGCGTTCTGCGATAAAAAACATCCGATTGTATTCCCCGACGTAACCTACGGCTTCTATTCGGTGTTTGCTTCGTTACACGCAATCCCGTATGATACGATTCCCTTAAAAGAGGATTTTTCGGTGGATTACCGCGATTACGTGGGGATAGGCAAGAATATCGTTATTGCAAACCCCAACGCACCCACGGGACTTTGCCTTAGCCTTTCCGAGGTGGAGGAAATCGTAAAGAGCAATCCAAAAAACGTGGTGATTATCGACGAGGCATACGTGGATTTCGGCGGTGAAAGCTGTGTACCGCTTATACGTAAATACGATAATTTACTCGTTACGCAGACCTTTTCCAAATCCCGTAGCTTAGCAGGTGCTCGACTGGGACTTGGTTTTGCAAACGAGAAGCTGATTGCCGATTTAAATACGCTGCGGTATTCCACAAACCCTTACAACGTCAATCGAATGACGATGGCGGCAGGGGTAGCGGCACTCAAAGAAAAGCGTTACTATACGGCTAAATGCAAGGAAATTGCAGAGAATCGCGCGTACACCGCAGAGGAACTGAAAAAGCTTGGCTTTGAGGTACTGGATTCCAAGGCGAATTTCCTGTTCGCAAAAACGGAAAAGGTGTCGGGGGAAACGCTGTACAAGCGTTTGAAAGACAAAGGGGTTTTGGTGCGGCATTTGCGCGGTGAACGAACGGAAGAATATAACCGAATTACAATCGGAACGAAAGAACAAATGCAGATATTTTTGGCGAAAGTCAAAGAGGTTTTGGAGGAAGAAAAATGAGGATAAGCGAAATTGCGCGTAAAACGGCGGAGACGGATATTGCTTTGACTTTAAATTTAGACGGCGCGGGGAATAGCGTAATCGACAGCGGTTGCGGTTTTCTCAATCATATGTTGACGCTGTTTGCAAAGCATGCGGGCTTCGATTTGAATTTACGCTGCAAGGGAGACGTGGAGGTGGATTACCACCACACGACGGAGGATATCGGTATTGCGCTTGGGAAAGCGTTTTATACCGCGCTTGGCGACAAGCGCGGTATCACCCGTTACGGCGATATCGTATTGCCGATGGACGAGGCGTTGATTCGCGTTGCCGTGGATATTTCAGGCAGAGATTATTGTGCAATGTCGTTAGAGCTTCCTACTGCAAAGGTCGGCGATTTTGATACGGAGCTTTGCGAGGAGTTTTGGCTTGCCTTCGTGCGCGAAGCAAAGCTTACGTTACACGTGACTCAGCTTGCAGGTAAAAATTCACACCACATTATCGAGGGCGTGTTCAAGGCAACGGCACGCGCGCTTGGGAAAGCAGTATCCGTAGACGAAAAACACAAGGACGAAATTCCGTCCACGAAAGGGGTGCTCTAATGATAGCGGTAGTGGATTACGGTGTGGGGAATATGTTCTCCATTCGCTCGTCGTTTGCGAGGGTCGGCGAAAACGTTTTGATTACCTCGGACAAGCGTGAGCTTGAAAAAGCGGATAAAATTCTATTGCCGGGCGTAGGCGCGTTTAAAGACGCAATCGGGAAATTACGCGACACAGGTTTAGACCAGCTTCTTATAGAGCAGGCGGAGAAAGGCAAACCGCTCATGGGGATTTGCTTGGGAATGCAGCTTTTATTCGAACGCAGCTTTGAGTATGGCGAGCATAAAGGCTTAGGACTTTTGAAAGGCTCGGTCGAGCCGATGAAGGGATACGTTAATAAGAACTTAAAGGTACCGCATATCGGCTGGAATGCCCTGCATCTTGTCAAGGACCATCCCTTGCTTAAAGGTATCAACGAGGGGGATTTCGTGTATTTCGTGCATTCCTATTACGCACGCGATTGCGCGGAGAGCCTGTTAGCGGTAACCGAATACGATAAGCCGATTACGGCGGCGGTTGCAAAGGATAACGTTATGGGCTGTCAGTTCCACCCTGAAAAGAGTGGAAACGTCGGCTTGAACATGTTAAAAGCGTTCTGCGATTTGTAAGAGGTCGGTATGAAAATATTTCCTGCAATAGACTTATACGACAAGAAAGCGGTACGGCTTTTTAAAGGCGATTATGCACAAATGACCGTGTATAGCGAGGACCCCGTCTCGGTAGCAAAAAACTTTGAAGACCAAGGCGCGCAATATATCCACGTGGTGGATTTAGAGGGCGCGAAAATCGGAAAACCGGCGCATTTGGAAACGGTGAAGCGTATCGCAGCGGAAACGAATTTGTTTGTGGAAATCGGTGGCGGAATCCGTGATTTGGAAACGGTAGAAGCGTATTTCTCGGTCGGAGCAAACCGCGTCATTTTAGGCACTGCGGCGGTAACGGACGAGGCGTTCTTGATTGCGGCGCTTCAAAAATACGGCGAAAAAATTGCGGTCGGTGCAGATATTGCCGACGGAAAAATCGCTATCAAGGGCTGGCTTGAAAAATCCCGTTATACAGTCGACGAATTCTTCTCCAAAATGCAAAGGCTTGGAGTGAAGACCATTATCTGTACGGATATTTCCAAGGACGGGGCGATGAAAGGCGCGAATTTGGCGTTATATCAAGCACTCGGGGAAAAATATTCCCTTGATTTAATTGCTTCGGGCGGTGTTTCGTCCCTTGACGACGTAAAGGCGCTCAGCGCAATGGGCATATCGGGCGCGATTATCGGTAAAGCGTATTATATCGGGGCAATCGACCTTCATAAGGCGATTGAGGAGGCAAAATGATTACAAAACGTATCATTCCCTGCCTTGACGTAAGAGACGGCAAGGTGGTAAAAGGGGTTAATTTTAAAGGCGTAAAGGATGTTGCTTCGCCCGTGGAGTTAGCGAGAAAATATTCGGACGGCAGCGCAGACGAGCTTGTATTTTACGATATCACGGCTTCGGCGGAAAATCGCGGTGTCTTTACAGAGGTCTTACGCGAAGTCGCAAAATCGGTGTTTATTCCCTTGACGGTAGGCGGCGGGATTCGAGAGGTATCCGATTTCGAGCGCGTACTTACCTGCGGAGCGGATAAGGTCAGCGTCAATTCGGGCGCGATTGCAAATCCGCGCTTGGTTGGCGACGCGGCAAAACGCTATGGAGATCAGTGCGTCGTTATTTCCGCAGACGTAAAACGTGTGAACGGCGCATTCCACGTTTTTGTCAAAGGCGGTAGAGAGGACACGGGTTTGGACGCGATTGAATGGATTCACCGTTGCGTAGGTGAAGGCGCGGGAGAAGTCGTTGTGAACTCAATGGACGCCGACGGTATGAAAACGGGCTTTGATATCGAGCTTTTGGAGGCGGTATGCAATATCGTCAACGTACCCGTTATCGCTTCGGGCGGCGCGGGTAGTCAAGCGCATTTTGTCGAGCTGTTCAAAAAGATTCCGACAATCGATGCAGGGTTGGCTGCTTCGGTATTCCATTTCGGGGAAATCGAGATTCAAGATTTGAAAGAAACGCTGCGTAAAAACGGCGTAAACGTAAGACGTTAAAGAGGTTATTATGGTAAAAATTAACGAATTGAAATTTGATAAAGACGGGTTAATTCCCGCAATTGTTACGGACGTGAATACGAAAGAGGTATTGACGCTTGCATATATGAACAAGGAAAGCTTGGAAATCACACTCCGAGAAAAACGCACGTGTTTTTGGAGCCGTAGCCGTCAAGAGCTTTGGAGAAAGGGCGAGACGAGTGGTAACGTACAACGTGTTGTTTCTATTACGGCGGATTGTGATAAAGACGCGCTTGTGGTCTGTGTGGAAAAGGCCGGCCCCGCTTGTCATACAGGCCAGGAAAGCTGTTTCTTTAATCCCTTGTACGTAGAAGAATCGGCAAAGCCCTTCCGTTTGGATTCTCTTTATGCGCTGTTGCTTCAACGCAAGGCTGAAATGCCGCAGGGCTCGTACACCACCTATCTCTTTGAAAAGGGCACGGATAAAATTTTGAAGAAGGTAGGGGAGGAAAGCACGGAGGTCATTATTGCAGGCAAAGCAAACGATAAAGCGGAAACGATTTATGAAATTGCCGATCTTACCTATCACGTACTCGTATTGATGGCGCAGATGGGAATTACCGTCGACGAGGTTCGCAACGAGCTTGCTTCCCGTCACATCATCGACCACAAAGTCAAGCAAGAAAAAATGACGAAATAATCCCCTAATTTTTCGTATTAAATAAGAGAACACACCGTTATGGCAACAAAGGCTACTTTGCGCTAATAACGGTGTTTTTTTTGCGGATTTTTACCCGTTATAATATTTAAATCGATTATTTTGATTAAGATTATCGATTTTTATGATATTACAAAATTATTCGTGAAAAGAAAAATTTTATTATATATAATAGAGGAAGAAGACTTGACAAAAGGCTTTTTTTCGGTTACAATGATAATTGTGTTATAAGCAAAATTGGGTCGTTATGTCCGTTAGGAGGTAAAACGGCTGCATTTTTGTCATAATCAGATAAAGCACAGAGGATTATTGAATGAAAAGAAAGTTGAAAAACACATTGCTTCTGGTTTTGTTGGGTTTGCTGTCTGTATTCGCATTTGCAGGCTGTAAACTGAACGAATCAAGAGAGGATTATTTGGAGCAATTTAATCTGACGGCAACGGTTACGTATTATACGGACGTAGTTGAGTTTGACGACGGAACGAGAGTTACGGAGGTCTGCTATCAGACGAATTCTCCCGCGCTGAACATCGGCGTAGTACCTGCAACGGGTAGCATTTCGACGCAGTTTTCGGCAATGCAAAAGGCGAACTACAAGTTTGACGGTTGGTATTTTGTCGAGCTGGACGAAAACGGGAATCCCGTTTTTGCAGACGAAGCCAAAACGCAGTACAAGCTGACGGACGAAAAAGTGGACTTCTCCAAGAGATTGACAGAAGGCACGCATTGGCATATCGGTGCAAAGTGGTCACCGCTCGTAGGCTTGCGCGTTGTCATGCTCTGTGAGGAAAACGAAAGGGTTAATGGTACGTTCAATGAAACGCAGGTTTCTTATGCGAATGGGGACGTTATGTTCGACGTACAGTTCCCGTCCACGGCGAAATTGACGCAAACGGAAGTTAAAGCCGCAAACAAACTCGTTTTGCCTGAGAATGCGTATACGTTTGTGAATTATTACATGGACGAATCCTGCACGACGGTATTTAACGAAGTTCAGAAGACGGAAGATACGACCATCGTTTACGCGAAGTATCTGACGGGAGTTTGGAACATCGTTTCAAACGTTTCGGGCGTTGCGGATATGTTCGAGGATTCGACGGAAGGCAAACGCTATTGGATTGCAAAGGATATCGATTGCTCGTCGTATGCACGTACAATCGTTGCCCCTGAAAACTTCGCTTGCGAGGTTCAAAGTAGCGGCAAGACGATTAAGGGCGTTACAGTAAAGGCCAATACAATGGCGACAGGTCATAAGGCGGCATTGTTTGGAAATATTCAATCGACTGCAAAAATTTCGAACGTGAATTTTGAAGACGTTACGGTATACTGTACGATAAAATCTTCGCCCGTAGAAATTTACTTAGCGTTTACGTCGCTTGCGGCGGGCGCGCGTATTGAAAACGTAAAAATCAGCGGTAAGCTGGATATCCATATGACCAATCAAACGATTACCAATTTGCTTGGCGATGACAACAAAAACGTTGCGTTCGGTGGATATACGACGGACGCTGCATACACGGCGGCAAACCCGAACGGCTTTGTCTTAGACGGGACGGTAACCGTGGCAATTTCAAGATAAGAAAAAACAAATGGAGGACTATATATGAATAAATCGGTAAAAAGACTTGGGTGTATGCTCCTGAGCATACTGACGGCTTTTTCGGTCGTTGGTTGCGGCGGTGGCGGCGAGTCTAAAAATTCGACGGTAAATAGCTCTGTCGAAAACAGCGCAGGCAGCAACAGTGCGGGGACGGATAACAGTAGCAGTCAACCTGCACCTCAGCCTCAGGTATACGATCCCGAAACGCGTGCAGTCGTATTTGCAACGGATGCGCTCGACGGTAACTTCAATCCTTTCTTTGCAACGTCTGCTACGGACACGAAAATGATTTCGATGACGCAGATTGGTATGTTGACGACGGATGAGCTGGGTAACGTTGTATGCGGCGAAGAAGAGCCTACGGCAGTTCTTGATTACAAGACCACGATGAAGGATGCGCTCGGCAACGAAACGACGGACGGCGGCAATGCGGCAAAGACGGAATACGAATTTATCATTAAAAACGGTATTAAATTCAGCGACGGCGTAGACCTTACGATTAAGGACGTACTTTTCAATCTCTACGTATATCTTGACCCTGCATACATGGGCTCGGCAACCATCTATTCGACGGATATCGTCGGCTTGCAGGCATACCGCTTGCAGGATCCCGACGCAGACGACAGCATGAGCGAAAGTGAATTCCAGCAGCAGTTCTATGCGGCGGCAGATCTTCGCGTGAATAATATGATTGATTACCTCGATCCTGATTCCGACTACGTACAGCCTACGGGTGACGCACTTGCACAGATTGAAAAGGATATCGCAACGGTTAAGAGATTGTTCCGTGAAGAAGTAGAAACGGACTGGACGGCAAACGCAGGCTCCTTGGAAAGCTATGAAGAAGAATACAACTTCACCGAAGATTGGGAAGTTTACTATTTCGTAGAAGGTATTGCAGCTATTCAGTACGAACAGGGTAGACCTATTAAAGTTAACGGCAAGTATCAGACGAGCCTTGACGTAGAATCTTCTTATAAAGAAGCAATCGACGCGGAAAGAAACGATGCGGCAAAGATTGCAGCGGCAAAAGCGAAGTACGGCTGTGAAACGGACGAAGAAGCAAAAGAATATATCGTTCGTGATTACGCAATCGATACGGTATACAAAACGTATACTTCGAACAGCGGTCTTATCCAGGTACTTAGCTACTGGGCAAGCGGCTCGAATGCTCGTGAAGAATTCGCAGCGGAAGAAAGATCGAAGTATTTCGCAGACAAGAGCGAAAGCGATAAGGTAGAAAGCGTAAGAGGTATCACGACGTATAAGACGACGACGGACTTCAAGGGCGGTGAGCTTGGTGCAAGCCACGACGTATTGAAGGTTGTCATCAACGGCGTTGACCCGAAGGCGATTTGGAACTTCGCATTCAGCGTATCTCCTATGCACTACTATTCGGACGCAGAAACGATTGCAACCACGCCTTTTGGTGTAAAGGTTGGTG
>JAFUMY010000091.1 GCA_017482415.1 Clostridia bacterium | reverse complement strand
TTTTTTAATCCAAACGCGTGATTTGCACTTTGTAACAGAGTAAGCTGCTCTTTTTGGATTCGCTCACCCTGCCTACAAAGTGGGGTGCAGGGGGGAAACAACCCGAAATTCAAGGCGCAAACTCTTCCCGCAGCCTTTTCCGCTTCCACCCACTCCGTTTCCCATTCTTTATCAAAAACGAGGGGGGCAGGTACGCGTTCAGCGTTATTTTCCTCCGCTTTTTCTGCATAAGGATATTCTACGAAAAGCTTGTTTAATACCCGTTGCAGTTTTTTAAAATCTTTCATTCTCGTTGCAGGAGAGAGATAGAACGTCACGACGTTTCCGTCACAAAATTCGGGATAGATTCCCATTTTCTCTAATGTCTTTTCCGCGGCAAAGGCAGATTCGCCAAAGCGCGCGCAAAGCTTCGTCCAATCCGCTTGCAAAAGAATACGGGAATTGCGTTCCGCATAGGCGCGAACCGCCCTCTCTAAACCCACGTTTTTCGGGTATTTCACTGCATATTCGATAGACGCCATTATGGGATAGGACGGGCTGGTTGTGCGGAAGGTATCCAAGGCAAGCCGCAGTGCCTCCGCCAAGTTTTCCGTCCGCGCGGACACCACCGCGCCCTGCGTCAGCGCAGGCAGGCTTTTATGTACGCCGTCTACCCAAAGGTCGGCATATGCCCCTGCATAAAAAGCTTTATCGTAATGCAGGTGTCCTCCGTGCGCTCCGTCTACCAAAAGGAGCTTGCCTTCCGCCCTGCAATATTCTTGAATTTCCTTGAACTGCACTACGTCGCCATAGTAGTTTGGAGAGGTGAAAAACAGCGCGTCCGACTCTGCCAAAATTTCCGAAAAATCCCGTTTCAACTCGTACATGGTATACTGATAAGGGATTCCATTCTTACGTTTTTCAGGATAGAGCAGGGGAGTGATTCCAAGCAGCGCGCAGCCGTTGAACACCGACTTATGTGAGCCCTCACAAACGGCAATTGAACGAACGCCTTGCGCCCTTGCGGCATGCAATATCGCCATAACACCCGACGTACTACCGTCCGTCAGTAGAAAGCTCGACTTTGCGCCAAGGAGCTTTGCAATATCCTGCTCCGCCTCCAAAAGACAGCCCTTGGGACAAGAAAGATTATCCGAGTAGGAAAGCTCGGTAATATCCACGCCCTTTATTTTATGCCCGGGGGTATGAAAAGACAAATGCCGCCCTCGCGATTGTGAGGAAAGCATTTGAAAAATTTTACACTCCCGAAGAAGTTTTTTATTCTTGAAAATACGGCGCATGGGTTATTCCGCCACCGTGTGATAGGTCGCAACAAGATCGTTTACGTACAAAAGGCTTTCGTATTCAAAGCCAGGCTCCGTGGTTTCCATGCGCAGGAATGCGATATGCATATTTTCCGCAGACTTCGAATATTTCGTTTCTCCTGCGTCGTCCTCATAGGGAACTTGATACGCCACGTATTCAGACAGCTTGCCCATCGTCTCTACGTTCGGACAGAGATTGATGGACATAACGCCCTCAAAAACCACCTTATCTCCGTTTGCGTGGTCGTATATAGTGGTTTTATCCAAAGCAATTAAGCCCGCTTCGAGGTATCCGTAGAATTCAACCAACGCCTCGCGGTAAGCCTGGATACGCTCGATATCCTTTGCGATACCTGCCTTGATTTCTGATTCCTTTTTATAACGCTTGTCCTTATTCGCTTTTATGCGCGCACGGAAATCCGCTTCCACCTTCGCAGGATTCAACGCGCCGTTTTCATAATCGCCGTTATAATAGCTATTGAGGTATTTTTCCATACGGTCGAAATACCCACCCATCGCCTCGGGATCAAGATTTTCCAAACGGTAACGATAGGAACCGATAAAGGACTGCAAATAGCTATCGTACAGCGTTTTGCCGTCTTTTACGTAGGCTCTTGACGTATCGTCAATATCCGCAACCAAAACTACGTCGCCCTCGTCCGCCGCCAAATGAGAATCCAATACGGTGTATGCGTACTCTGCATTCATAGGAAGATCGTAGCATTCCGCCTCCAAAACCTCGTAGGAAAATACGCCGTTATTAAACGCTTTGTTATAAGCGTCGTAAAATTTCGTATTCGAAACGGAAATATTCCCCATGTAATTGTATACCACAAAAGACTGCGCGGTGGTAATACGCGTCGCCGTCATCGTAAAAATTAAAATCCATACAATGATTACCGCTGCCGCTATCCCTATAATTTTTAACCAATCGTAAGACAGCATTCTGCTCAGTCTGGTTTTTGTGATTTTTGCATCCATATCTTTTTACTCCTTTTTTGTATAAACGAATAGAAATATAACCTATACTTATAGCAGGTATTTGTTTAATGCGAATGCTATATGTATAATTTTATATTTATTCCTATTCGTTAAAGGATAAAGAAACGCCGACCCGTGCTGTTTCAAAGACGGCTGAATCGGCGTTTTTCTTTACTTTTTAGGTTTCATCGTCGGGAAGAGAATGACGTCACGGATTGTCGAGCTGTCCGTAAGCAGCATGACCAAACGGTCAAGCCCCATCCCAAGGCCGCCTGTGGGAGGCAAGCCGTATTCAAGTGCGTTGATGAAATCCTCGTCGATCTGCGCGTCGTTGTTGCCTTTCGCGCGTTTCGCTTCCACCTGCTTCAACATACGCTGTTTTTGGTCGATAGGGTCGTTCAACTCCGAGAATGCGTTGCCGTATTCGTGGCCGCAAATGAAATATTCAAAACGTTCGGTGAACGCAGGGAAAAACGGTTTACGTTTTGCAAGCGGGGAGTTTTCCACGGGATAATCATAAATGATTGTGGGTTGAATCAGCTTGTCTTCTACGAATGCGTCGAAAAGTTCGATAAGAACCCAGCCCTTCGTTGCATTTTCGTGTTCAAGCTCTACACCCAAGCCCTTTGCAGCCGCGCGTGCGTCCTCGTCGGTCGCCCAATCGTTATAATCAACGCCCGCATATTTCTTAACCGCTTCCGCCATCGTCATGCGCGCCCAGTTGCCCATGTGGATTTCCGTGCCCTGATAGGTAATATCCAGCGTTCCGCAAACCTTTTCGGTAACCGTTTTGTACATATCCTCGATCATGTCCATCATATCGAAGTAATCACTGTACGCTTCGTACATTTCAATCGTGGTGAATTCGGGGTTGTGGTATGCGTCCATACCCTCGTTACGGAAAATACGGCCGACTTCATAAACGCGATCCATACCGCCCACAATCAAACGCTTTAAGAAAAGCTCCGTTTCGATACGCATGTACATATCTAAATCGAGTGCGTTATGGTGCGTTTTGAAAGGTCTTGCATCTGCACCGATTTCCAAGGGGAGCAGCGTGGGGGTGTCTACCTCCAAATACCCTCTGCCGTCCAAGTACGCGCGGATTTCTTTCAAAATCTTCGAGCGCACACGGAAGGTATCGCGCACGTCTTTATTCATAATAAGATCTAAGTGGCGCAAACGGTATTTTAAATCCTTATCCTGCAAGCCGTTGTATTTTTCGGGCAGGGGGAGTAGGGATTTCGAAAGCAAGGTGAGCTCGGTTACGTGTACGGAAACTTCACCCGTCTGCGTTTTGAACACAAAGCCCTTAAAACCGAAAATATCGCCGATGTCATAGTCCTTTTTATAGGACATGTAGTTCTCTTCGCCGATATCCTGACGGGTTACGTAAATCTGAATCGTACCGCTTTTATCCGCAATATGGGAAAAGGACGCCTTGCCCATGATACGGCGAGACATCATACGCCCTGCGAGCGCTACCGTTTTTCCCTCGTACGCTTCGAAGTTGTTTTTAATCGTCTCCGAATCCGCGTCTACGGGATATTTAACCATTTCATAAGGATTCTTACCCTCGGAAACAAGCTTCGCGAGCTTTTCACGACGAATACGCGCCTGCTCAATAAGCTGTTCTTCTTCCTCTGCGGGAGGGGTCATCGTTTTATTTTCTTGCATGGTATAACCTCTTTGGTTTTTGCTTAATTTTGTTTGATTTTTCAATTCATCTCGTACATGGTATGCCCATTTTACGAAAAATTAGAAAATTTCCTTGATGGTGAGCTTGTATTCGCCGTCGGGTGCTACTACCTTAACAACGTCGCCTACCTTATGCTTTAAAAGCGCCGCACCAACGGGGGATTCGTTGGAAATTTTGTTTTCCATTGCATTGGACTCCGTCGTACCCGTAATCTCATACACTTCTTCTTCATCGAATTCAGGGTCGTATACTTTCACCTTCGAACCGATGTGTACGAACGACGTATCGCTGTTTTCCTCGAGAATAACGGCGTTTTTAATCTTATAGTCAAGGTCTACGATTTCACCTTCGTTTGCCGCCTGCTCGTTACGCGCCGCGTCATATTCCGCATTTTCGGAAAGGTCGCCGTGGCTTCTCGCTTCTGCGATACGGTCTACGATTTCCTGACGTTTTACCGTTTGAAGATACTTCAAGCGTTCTTTCGCCTCGTCGTAGCCTTTTTGGGTCATGATAAATTGCTGTTCAGCCATTCTTTTCCTCCTGTTCCGCGCTTGGGATTTTTCGGGCTTTTTCCCGTGTTTTTTACCGTGGTTTTAAACGGACACTAACCTGCGAATTACACGAAAAAAACCGCTCGCTTGCGGAACGTTAAAAATACAACCGTGACTTTTTGTCTTCCAAAAGCCACGGCATGAATCTTTCATCGCTACTCATTATAGCCTATTTTCTTACGTTTGTCAATGCTTTTTCTCGGTTTTCGAAAGAATTTCACTCCGTTTTACCGATTTATAGCTTACTTTTCACTCTTTTTTATACGTTTTTAGACAAAAACTTCGACATTCTATCGAAAGCCTCGGACAGCGCGTTCATACTCGTCGCATACGAAATACGCACGTTGTTCTCCCCGAACGTACCGAACGCATTCCCAGGAACGACCGCCACCTTTTCCGAGCTCAATAAACCGTTCGCAAACGCTTCACCGCTAAGCCCCGTCGTTTTTACGGACGGGAACGCATAAAACGCGCCCTTAGGCTCAAAGCAATTCAACCCGATTTCTTGCAGGGAATGCAATACGAATTTACGGCGTTTATCATACGATTCACGCATTTCCTCAACCGTCGCAAAACCGTCGGAAAGCCCGTCTTTGAGCGCCTCGATTGCCGCGTACTGCGACATGATCGGCGCACACATGATTCCGTATTGATGAATCTTGAACATTGCCTCGTCGATTTCGGGCGGCGCGCACACGTAACCCATTCTCCAACCCGTCATGGCAAACGCTTTGGAGAAGCCGCTAATATACACCGTGCGCTCTTTCATGCCAGGCAGGGACGCGATGGACGCGTGTTTTTTGCCGTACGTGAGCTCCGCATAAATCTCGTCCGTGATTACAAGCAGGTCGTGTTTTATAAGCACTTTCGCAATCGCTTCAAGCTGCTCCTTGGTCATAATCGCGCCCGTGGGGTTGTTGGGATAGGTCAAAATAATCGCCTTTGTTTTTTCGGTGATTGCCTTTTCCAAAAGCTCGGGGGTCAGTATGAAATTATCCTCTTCTCTGCACTCGACGTGCACGGGCACGCCGTCGGACATAGCAACAAGAGGGGAGTAGGATACGTATGCAGGGTCGGGAATAAGCACCTCGTCACCGTGCTCTACGCAAGCGCGCAGGGCAAGGTCTATCGCCTCGCTACCGCCGACTGTCACTAAAATGTGTTTGGGGTCGTACTCCAAGCCAAAACGTTCGTTTAAGTATCTTGATATAAGCTGCAAAAGGGCGGGTAAACCGCGATTGCCCGTGTACTGCGTATAACCGCGTTGCAGGGAGGTAATTGCTGCCGAACGCACCTTCCACGGCGTGACGAAATCGGGCTCACCAACGCCAAGCGAGATTGCCCCTTCCGTAACCGTTACGATATCGAAAAATTTTCGAATACCGCTCGGCTGCATCATTTTCGTTTTTTTATTCACAAATTCGCGCATAATGAATCAGTCCTTACGCCTGTACCGAAAGACGGAGGTCGCTGTCTTCTTTTTCCGTTAACACACCCTCAATCTTGTATTTCTTTAAAATGAAATGGGTTGCAGTACTAAGTACGCCGTCGAACGTGGAAATACGCTCGGAAACAAATCTCGAAACCTGCTGCAACGTTTTATCTTCCACGAATACGGCAAGATCATACGCGCCGCTCATGAGATACACTGCTTTGACCTCGGGGAAGCTTGCAATCTGTTTCGCAATCCCGTCGAAGCCTTCCTTTTTCTTGGGGGTTACCTTGACCTCAATCAACGCTTCCACAAGCGCGTCTTCCGCCTTTTCGCTGTTGACGATTGCGGTATATTTTACCAAAACACCACTCTTTTCCAAAGCGGCAACGGTGTTTTTTACTTTCTCTTCGTCTACGGAAAGCATCGCCGCAATTTTTTTCGCAGGGATACGCGCGTCTTCCGTTAAAATATTCAAAATATCCTTTTCGAGAACTGTCATTTTTTACTCTCCTTTATCCATCGGTTTTTCGGTTTTTAGAATAAATGCTCTAAGAATAAATAATCATAGCCTAAGCTTTCCACGAAATCCCGACTCGGGAATTTAACGTGGTTAAATTTTGCAAAATTAAAGATATGCGTTTTTGTAAGCACGGGGGTGGGAATATCCAGCTCGTGACAAATCTCCGTTAGATAATCAAAAAAATGCGAATACGTCAGCTTTTCAGGATTTTCATATACAAATTGTTTTTTGATATGACCGTCGGTCATCAGCTTCGCCCAAATCCGCATTTCTCGCCTCCGAAAGTATTCTACATCATTATACACGTTTTCTATGAAAAAGTAAACCGTTTCTAAAAGGTTTTTCACGTTTTTCGTCATATTGAGCCGCTTAAAAGAATAGAGTAGTTTTGCCTCGGTTTTCTTTTAAAAATACGGTTTCTACAAAAACGGACATTTTTCTTCTAAGTATTTGAAATTTCGCCGAGCGGCAACTGCTACTATGGAGGTATCGAGGTATGCATAGACGCATCACGCTAAATCCGCGCGCGCTCTGCGCCGCTATCGCCGTGCTGATTGCCGCGGTCATTGCAATGGTTTCCACCTGCGTTTTTTGTATCAAGCAACAGCGTAAAATACAAGAAACGGTGGGGGCAGGTACGAGTTCAACGCGTTCTTTGCCCATTTATGCCGTTGAAACGGAGGAAAAGAAAATCGCCATTAGCTTCGATTGTGCTTGGGGTGTGGATTACACGGATAAGCTGCTCGATATCATGGAAAAAACCGACGTGCGATGCACCTTTTTCGCCGTGGAGTTTTGGGTGAAAAAATACCCCGAATACGTCAATAAAATTGTCAATGCAGGTCATGAAATGGGTACGCATAGCCGAACGCATTCGTATATGAGCAAACAATCGGAAGCGGAAATTCGCGACGAGCTGACGACCTCGTCCGCCGCGATTGAAAAGCTGACGGGAAAAAAGGTCACCCTTTTTCGACCGCCTTACGGGGATTACGATAATCTTTTGATTGATACCTGCTTTGATATGGGAATATTCCCGATACAGTGGGACGTTGATTCGCTGGACTGGAAAAATTTATCGGGGACGGAGATTGCGCTTCGTATCATCAACGGCGCGAAAAACGGCTCGATTATCTTATGCCATAATAACGGTTTGCATACGGCGGAAGCCTTGCCGATGATTTTTTCAACACTGAAAAACCGCGGATTTGAGTTTGTACCCATCGGGGAACTGATTTATAAAGAGAATTACCGTATCGACCACAACGGCGTTCAGCAAAAGATTGAATAGCAATTTTACGCACGCTCAGGTGTGTTAATCGCTTTCGCGGTGAGGCGCAAGCACGGCTTGCTTTTTGAGACTACCCTTCGTGGGCTCTGCCCACACCTACGTCGTTTTTAAAATGGAATACTTTTGGAGGTAAAAATATAAATGAACTACGTTACGGAAAAAAACAACAAGGTCTACATTATGGGCGAAATCGTCAGCGACGCAACGTTCTCTCACGAGGTCTACGGCGAGGGATTCTATGAATTCTTCGTTCGCGTTATGCGGCTTTCGGGACAGGCGGATATCCTGCCCGTTACCGTGTCCGAACGCTTGATACAGGACGGCATGCTCGCTCCAGGAAAAACCATCTGTGCTTTGGGGCAGTTCCGAAGCTATAATAAAATCGAAAACGAAAAATCTCGGCTCATGCTCACGGTCTTTATTCGAGAACTGTTGGAGGTCTTGCCCGACAAAAACCCGAATAGTATCCTTTTGAGCGGCTATATTTGCAAACCGCCTATCTACCGCACAACCCCCTTTAACCGTGAAATCGCCGACGTGCTCGTAGCCGTCAACCGCGCGTATAATAAATCCGATTATATTCCCTGCATCGCTTGGGGCAGAAATGCAAGGTTCGTCAAAAATCTCAACGTCGGAGATAAAATCGCCATTTCAGGCAGAATTCAGAGCCGTGAGTACCAGAAAAAGCTCTCAGAAACGGAAACTCGAACGATGACCGCCTACGAAGTCTCGATTTCGAAGCTTGCGGCATTTGATTCGGGCGAAGAGTTCGACATCGACAACGAGTTCGACCTCTACTCCCTGCAAAATAAAACGGATTCCTTATCCGTAAATGCAGAATATTAACCTTGAAACGGACGGCATAGCCGTCCGTTTTTCAGACTTGACAAACGCCGCGTTCTTTGGTACAATATAGGAAAGGAGAACGCTTTATGCCCATTTCAAAAACCGATTTCGTGCGCGGTTTACAGTGCGAAAAAATGCTCTGGCTCGACGCACATGCGCCAGAATATAAAATTATTCCGCCCGAGGTGCAGGCAAAACTTGATGCAGGCAACGAGTTCGGGGATGCCGCCATGGGAATTTTCGGGGAGTTTGTGGAAACCACAACCTTGCGCGAGGACGGCAGACTGCATTTTGCCGCCATGCTCGAAAAAACAAAAGCCCTGCTCTGTTGCGATACGCCCGTGATTTGCGAAGCGGCGTTTTCATGGTACGGAAATTTCTGTGCCGCCGATATCCTTAAAAAAGAGGGGACAGGCTATGCCTTATACGAGGTCAAAAATAGCTACACCGCACGGCAAGAGTTTGTTACCGACCTCGGTTTTCAACGGCTGCTTTTGCGAAAATGCGGCGTTCCGCTGCTCTCTTCAAAGCTCATTTTGCGCGGTGACGAGCTCCCCGAAAACGTCGAAATTTCAGACGTCGAAAAATCCGCGCCCGTCGAATTTATCGAACACGGCGGTTTTCGCTATAAAATCGTGGACGTCACCAAGGCCGCAAAGCTCACCGAACGCTTGGCAAGCCTACGGATTTTTGAGCTCGGTAAACTCAAACGCAAGGATGCGGAAATGCCTGCAATCGGCGTGGGAGAGCACTGCGAAAAACCCTATCGCTGCTGGTACTTTGCACATTGTCACGGGCTTTGCGATAGGGATACAAATCAAATCAACGAATGAAATATTAAAAAATAAATCGCATTTGAAGGAAGCGAGCCCAAAATCTTCGATAAAAAAATAGTAAACATGTGAATGAGCTCCGTACCCAACGGAACTCATTTCTTTTCGTTTGAGAAAAATTCTCTTGTGTCGTATATTAAGATTTTATTATATTTTCTTACCGTAAAAAAGCACAAGATCGCCGTCTTCCGTAAAGCTTGTAATAAATTCCGTATATCCGAAATGCAGGTATATGGATAGATTACGGCTCTCTTTTGCTTCGCTTCCTATTGTCAAATAAGAAAAACCTTTTTCTTTCGCATACCCTTCCGCTATTTTGACAAGCTTCGAAATATGCCCTTGTCCCTCGTAGCGTTTCTCGATCCTGAATGCATTCATATTCGCCGTATTTTTACCGTCGCAAAGCATTGGACGGTTTTTTACGGCGGAACATTCCGTCGAAAAAAGCACGGTGATCTGACCGACGGGTTCATCATCTTTCAAAACAACAAAGGTGGTCGCCTTGCCCGATCTGTTGTAATCCGTATACTGTTTTTTCCAACGTATCCAACGATCATCACTCGGATTTTCGGAAATATCTTTATCCCAAATTTTATCCAAATCTACAGCCGTTGCGATTCTATAATGAAACATAAACGATTACTCTCCATATCTCTATATAATATAGCATACCATACAATTCAAAATATTGCAACCGCTTCCGTAAGAAAAAGGAGGTTATGGCGCGCATTCGACAAAGCGTACGGAAAAGTGTTACATTTTTACGGACGGCGTTCTATTTCGCCCGTCCGCTTCATACAATAAAACAGAGTTAAAAAGCAATGTCAAGGAGATTTTGTATGAACGAAGAAATCGAATACGCTGAAATGCTGGAAATTCCCGTTTCCACCGTCAACGTCGTGCGGAAAAACCAACGCCGTCGCAAACAAAAAAACGTGGAAGAACTCTCCTCGTTTCCAAACAACGAACAGCCCGATCCTCTTTCCGCGCCCAACCCTTTAAAGGATTCCGTTATCGCGCAGGTGAACGACCGCTTAGACGAAACACCTTCTAATACCGAAAAAATACCCGACGAAACCCTTTTAGAAGAAAGCGAGGGTAGTCAAGGCACACTCGATTTGGACCCCGTTTCCGACCGAATCGACACCGTGCGCCTGTATTCCCCCGAAGAATCCTCCGCTTTTTTCGATCGGGCTCTGCATGGGCATGATTATATCCAAAATACGGAAAACGAGGGGGGCAGGTACGAGTTGAAATCAAAACCCTCCAAGGCGTTACGCTTGGCGCTCGGTATAGAATTTGCCGCTGCTTGCGCGCTTTGCGGCGCAATCTTCCTCACCAACGTCTTTATGCCAAGCAGCGCTATCAATACCTTTTTCCGCGCAATCGGCAGCCCTGCGGAAACGGCGCAAACGGACACGCGGCAATACTCCGATTTTAGCCTTTCCCCCGTTGTTTCAACACAATCGGATGCAGAGCTTACCCTCTCCCCGACAGGTATACTTTCCTTTAAGGATGCTTGCTGCGTATACCCTGCTGCGGACGGTACGGTGAAAGAGGTATCGCAGGCGGCGGACGGTACGTATAGTATAAAAATCGGGCATTCCGATTCCTTTTCGGGAGTGATTAGCGGGCTCGATTACGTATATTATGAAACGGGCGACGCGGTAAAATCCAACGTTCCCGTAGGATATAGCGAAGGGGAAACGGAGGTACAGGTCACCATGTATTCGGGCGGTACGCTCTTGAACTGCTTCCAGTTGACGGAGGAAAATTGTTTGGCGTGGGTAACCTCCTCTACGCAGTCTTAATGAACGTGTTTAAAAAAACAAAACCTAATGTTGAGCGGCAGTCCACGGGCTGCCGTTCCGTTTATACAAAACCGAAAAAATCACCCCTTGCCCTATTCCGCGTGCATCCTTTGTTTTTACTTTTCGGGATTTGGTATTCCTTTACGGGCGAGCTGTTTTTGTTTTTAATGAGTGCTATTGTTGCCATTCAGCACGAATGCGCGCACGCGTTTGCCGCGGCAAAGCTTGGCTATAAGCTCAATCGAATCGTGCTTATGCCCTTTGGCGCAGTGATTGACGGGGATATGAGCGGAATCTCCTTTAAGGACGAGTTATACGTCGCTCTCTGCGGGCCTTTATGCAACCTAATAACCGCCGTATTTTTTATCGCTCTTTGGTGGTTAGAGCCTACCATGTACGCGTTTACGGACACAGCGTGCTATTCCTCGCTGACAATCGCCTTTATCAATTTATTGCCTGCATATCCCTTGGACGGTGGCAGAATTTTAAAGAGCGCACTTTGCCGTGCTTTTTTAAAAACGCAAGTTGAGGAGGGTAAAGCTTTAAAAAAAGCCGAACGTATTTGCAAGGGCTTGACCTTTTCCTTTGCAGGTATTTTCCTTTTCTCTTTTATTATGGTATGGGTAAAGAGCGCGCCGAATTTCACTCTGCTTGCGTTTGGCATATTTTTATTCGTCGGTGGACTGGGCAACCGCAACGAACGGGCTGTTTATGCAAAAATCGACTTTTCCCGTCGGGATTTTTTAGAAAAGGGGGTTGAAATACGAAGAATTGCCGTAAGGGATACCTGTTCCGTAAAAAACGCCCTGCGGTTTCTATCCCGCGAGGGGTATCTCGTATTGGAGGTCTACGATGAAAACGAGCGACATCTCTTTAATGTAACGCAAAACGAGCTTTCCGAGCTTTTCTTGATTGCCGAATCCCCCTATGAAAGCTTGGGAAAATTGCAAAAAAGGTCATTTTTGGAGAAAAAATCGCCATTTTTTTACAGTTAAATATGTAAATTTTTTCACAATCTCTTAAAATTTGTTGCCAAAAACTGTGACGTGTGCTATACTTTTGTTTAGCGTACTTTGAGCTGTACCACGCAATCCATCGGGAGAGGCCCTTTCCATGAAACAAGAATTCAAAAAAGAATGGTTCTTAGATCGCTATTGCGGAAGACAGTTCGCCGCTTTTGTCGAAAACGGAAAATTGACGGAATTTTTTAGTGAACAAGAACCTCGCACCAACTGCGTCGGAAATATTTATAAAGGAAAGGTCGTCAATATCGTCCCCGGCATGCACGCCGCGTTTATCAACTGCGGTATGAAGCGGAATTGTTACCTCGCCTTAGAGGACGATTTCGATAATTGCTCAAAATACGACGGTACCATGGCTGAGATGAACACAAAAACCAGCTCTATTCAAGGGGGGGATGAAATCATCGTACAGGTCGTTCAAGCCGCACGCGGAAATAAGGGCGCAAAGGTCACCACCCATCTTTCCTTTGTCGGTAAACAGCTTATTTATCTTCCGAACACCTCGTTTATCGGGATTTCCCGAAAAATTACCAACGAAACCACGCGCGAACAATTGCTCGCCGTTGCGGAAACAATGCGCGATTCTATGGACGAGGGTTTTATCGTTCGCACCCAAGCGCCGTTCTCCACGGAGGAACAGCTGAATTTAGAAGCGGATTATCTGAAAAAGTTATCCAAGGAGACCTTTAAGCTTGCAGAAAATGCGGCGGTCGGCTCTCTTTTATACGAGGACGAGGACCTTCCACACAGAGTTCTTCGCGACGTTTACGGCGAGGACTTGACCGCCCTGCACGTCGGGGATAGAGAGTTGTACGAACGTTTGCTTGCGCTCATCAAGCTGCGTAAGGATATTCCCGAAAAGAAACTGCTTTTTTATACAGGCAATCGTGCCATGCTGACGGAATACGGCATTATGCCTCTCGTCTATGCGACAGCCACTCCGAAAGTACCGCTTGAAAACGGCGGCTCCCTCGTTATCGAGCACACCGAAGCAATGACGGTCGTGGACGTGAACACGGGTAGCTTTATCGGAGAAAATAACCATGAAGAAACCGTTTTTGCTATGAATTTGGAGGCGGCAAGGGAAATTGCACGACAGGTGCGACTGCGTAATATCGGCGGCATCGTCGTCGTAGACTTTATCGACATGACGGACGAAGCGCATCGTGAGGCAGTGACGGAGGAGTTGAAAAAGCATCTTGCCCTCGATACCACGAAAACGAACGTTCTGCCCATGAGCGAGCTTTGTATTTCGCAATTCACAAGAAAACGCGTGGGAAACGAAATGCATTCCTATCTCGTCAAGCCCTGCTCTTGTTGCGGCGGCGTTGGACACGTTCCCGAGGATATTTTCGTGATTACGAGAATCCGCGCGGCAATTCTCGATTGTTTTGCGGAAGGGTATACCTCGGCGGTAATCGACCTCAATGGAAGCGTTATGGAAAAGATTCTTTCCGAGGGGCTTTTCTCTGTCGAAGCCAAATCACGTTGGCAAAATAACCGTATTTATTTTATCCCCCATAAAACGTATAAAGAGGAATGCTTCACCGTTCGGGGTGAAAAGGAAAAGGATTTTCCTCTTCCCGACAATGCTCAGCTTTTACAATAAAGACCCTATACAGGTATGGATTGAATGATAAACGCGTATACCATGTACGCGTTTATTTTTTGTTTTGTGTAGATTTTTGGCATTCTTTTCTTGTTTTTGCAGGGAATATTCTACGCAAAAACGCTTTACAAGGACAGGATAAAATGTTATAATGTGATTGTATTATGCCTAATTATATTGTACGCGCACGCGCAAGGATGATGCGGCTCGAAATAGGCATTATAAATAACGATAAACAAAAGAACATATATAAGGAGAGTTTGATGGAAGAGAAATTTCAAGCTGATGAAGGTCTTAGCTTATTAGACATCTTAAAATTGCTTCTGAGTAAAATTAAGCTGTTGATTTTAGTCGTTCTTATCGGCGCGATTGCCGGCGGCGCTTTTGCAATTTGGAGAACGGTCGATATCAACTACTACGGAACGACAATCGAATTTTACGTAAACCCCGAAAAGCCGAAGGATTCGGTTTCCTCGGAGGGCGGTAGTCAGTACGGCGTTTACGGTGCATACGGCAGACACGTCATGGATAACATGATTAAACTGCTCGAATCGGAAAGCTTCACCGAAAAACTGATTTTGAATAACGCTCCTCTTCCCGAAAAAGGCAAGTGGGTCAATTTGGATAAAGAAAAAGAGGTTGCGCTCGATTTGGATAACAAAATCAACAAAGCCGATAAGGAAATTCAAATCTACAACGTTTTGAATAAAACCGCAAAGACCGAAAGATTGGAAGCAGAAACGCTGCTAATCACCCTTCGTGAAGAATGGGACAAAGCGGTTGTGAATACCGATTACAGCAAATATAGCTATAACGACCTCGTATACGAAAAGGCGTTTACCGACCCTAATTTCGATAAACCCGATACCTTGACGGCGGCTTACAACTCCTACGACACGGCACGCAAGGAAGCAAACCTTGCGGAAACCCTTGCTCGGGAAAAGCAGGCACTCGTTGAAGAGCTCACCGAAACCGCTTTGGAAGCTTGGCGTGAAACGTCACGCTACAAGCAGGCACTCGCTAAATACGAAGGTACCGTTTCCTATTCCTACCTTGAAAGCGGTGCAGATCTCGACGATGCGAACAACCTCGCTCGAAGCTTTATTTACGTAAACATCAACGTTTTGAATGATCAGGATTTTGCGAACGACATGCTCGGCTACGTGAAGAACGTTCTTCCCGTATACGTAGAAGCGAACATGGCAGTTCCCGACGGTTACAGCGGCACGAACTGTCAGCGTATCACGCGCGACGACGGTATTCACCAGACCGACCCTGGCTACACGAGAAATCAGGCAATTAAATACGCGCTTCTCGCGGCGGCTGTTGCGCTGGTTGTAGCTTGCGTTGTTATCATTATCGTAGATAGATCGGATAAGCGTCTCCGCGATTACGAAATCATCACGAAGAAATTTGATTTGCCCGTGCTCGGCGTCGTACCTACCATTGAATCGATTGCCGCACCGAACGGAAAGGATAAAAAGAAAAATAACACGGAGGCAAAAAAATGAAGATTTTAGAAAAAATTTCCAGCCGCTTGCACTTGAATCGCGCGCAGAAAGCTTCCGAAAAACATAAGCATCATTCCCACAGGACAGAGTATCTCTTGAACGACAAAACGCCATTCGACGTTACGGAAGCTTTCCGTAACCTCAAAGCCGCTCTGTCCGTGTCCGTTCCCAAGAAAGGGGGCGGTGTTGCAATCATGACGACCTCCGCATACCCCGAGGATGGGAAAACGACGGTCACGGCGAACCTCGCCCTTATGTTCGCTCTTTCCGATGCGAAGGTTATCCTTGTCGACGCGGATATCCGTAAAGGCAGGGTTGCAAAATATTTCAAGCATAAATCCGCGCCCGGACTTTCCGATTGTCTGTCGGGCCAGAACACCTTGGACGAAGTTATTCATAAATCGCACGTAAACGAAAATCTTTCGTATATCACCTGCGGTACGCATTCCCCGAAGCCCTACGAGCTTTTGGAAAGCGAAGAAATGAAGAACCTTATGGACGAGCTGAAACAGCGTTACGACTACGTTATCGTCGATACGCCGCCCGTGCTCCTTATCTCCGACGCGCTTGCTTTGACGAGCGTTACGGACGGAACGGTGCTTGTTTGCCGTCACCAGGTTTCCTACGTCAGCGACATCGCGCGTGCGTTGAACTCCCTGTCCTTTGCGAAAGCAAACGTTCTTGGCGTCGTTGTCAACGACTACAAGGCAGCACCTACCAGCAAATACTATGGCGGTTACAAGAAATATTACTACTATTCCTCCTATTCCTACGGCTCTACCAACCCTGAGGAAAAGGACGTGGATGAGGCTGCAAGCGAAGGCTCTGAGGACGTTTCCGCAGACGAAGCTTCCCTGCAATAACTAAAAAACGAATGAGGGCGGAACGTCGTTCTGCCCTTTTTTCATCGGTTTTTCGTTTGAATTCAAAGAAAATCGGGTAATAATAAATATATGGAAAACAAAGAACAAAACGTAATAATTGACACAGTCGATACCAATCTTTTCCCCGTCGTGCCCCTGCGTGGCAAGGTGGCGTTTCCGAATACGAACATTTCGATTGAAATCGGTAGAAAAATGACCTTAAAGGCAATCGACCGCGCCACCAAAACAGGCAATCGGCAGGTGCTGATTCTCACCCAACGCGAAACGGAAAAGGACGACGTAACCCCTGCCGATCTTTATACAGTGGGCTGCGTAGCGAGAATTAAGCAGCTTGCACAGCTTTCGGGCGGTGCGCTCCGTGTATTGTTTGAAGTACTGTATCGCGCCAAAGCCCGCGTGCTTTCCGTAGATGAATCGGACGGCTGCTTTACCGCGGTTGCGGATACTATCTCTACCAAGCACGCCGACGCGGTGTTGGAAGAAGCGTATTTCCGCACGGCAAAGGAGCTCGTAAAAGAAGTGCTTTCCGCCGACGGAAAAATCCCTAAGGACACTGCTTTAAAGCTGGAAAAAATCACCGACCCCGACGAATATATCCACGTTGCGCTTTCCGCAATGCGTGTTCGTTTGGACGTGAAACAGTCGATTTTGGAAGAAAAACGTCTCGTCGAACGCTTGAAGCTGTTTGAACGCTGTTTAAACGATGAGCTGGAAATCTCGAAAATTGAAGCG
>JAFUMY010000090.1 GCA_017482415.1 Clostridia bacterium | reverse complement strand
TATCCGTGGTTCCGCATTGAAGGCTTTGGAAGTTGCAAGCTCGGATAAGCCTGCTGATGAAATCATCGCAGATCCCGCAGTTGCTCCTATCCTTGAACTCATGGACGCTGTAGATTCCTATATTCCTACCCCTGTTCGTGAAGACTCCAAGCCTTTCCTTCTTCCTGTAGAAGACGTATTCACGATTTCTGGTCGTGGTACCGTTGCTACTGGTCGTATCGAACGTGGTGTTGCTCATGTTGGTGAACCCGCAGAAATCGTTGGTCTTATCGATAAGCCCATGACGACGACCATTACCGGTCTTGAAATGTTCCACAAGCTTCTTGACGAAGCTCAGGCTGGTGACAACGTTGGTGCGCTTCTTCGTGGTATCAACAGAACGGATATCCAGAAGGGTCAGGTTATTGCGAAACCCGGTTCGGTTGCTACCGGTACGGAATTCCTTGCTCAGGTATACGTTTTGACGAAAGACGAAGGTGGCCGTCACACGGCATTCTTCAACCACTACAGACCTCAGTTCTTCGTTCGTACGACGGACGTTACCGGTATGATCGAACTTCCCGATGGCGTAGAAATGGTTATGCCTGGCGACAACATCGAAATGAAAGTCGTTCTTATTAAACCCGTAGCACTCGAAGAAGGTCTTCGTTTCGCTATCCGTGAAGGCGGCAGAACGGTTGGTTCCGGCGTTATCGCAAAAATTCTTAAATAATTTGAGAATCTCTTGAATTAGTTAAACATTACGGTTTGTCCTTCGGGCCAAACCGTTTTTGTTTTATGCGGTAAAGTTCTTGCAAATACAGCTTAAATATGCTATAATATATAGGAAATAAGCGAAGAAATGGGGTAAAAACGTGCAAAATGTAAATACGCGTCAAAGAATACGGAATTATATACAGCTTTCAATAATAGCCGTATTATGCGCTTTAACTTTGGTGTTGGATTTCATCGATATTTCCTATACGGACAATGTGGATAGAAATCGATTCATTGGAAAAATTGTACAGCAAAGCTTAGGTTCACTTGCGGCGATTTTTCTGATGATTCGTTTAAAAATACATCTGTTTAATAAGCCGCAATATTGGTTGTATTTGATTCCGTGCTTGATTATAGCGATTGATAATTTTCAATTCAGTTCTTATTTTAAAGGGAATATGCAGCTTGTAAACGGAAAGCCGCTTGATTTTATTTTATTCGGTGGTTACTGTCTTGCAGTAGGGCTGTTTGAAGAATGCATTTTCCGAGGCATTATTTTTTCTGTATTGGCAAGCTGTTTTTCCTATGACAAAAAAGGTTTATGGAAAACCTATATCGTATCTTCCGTACTCTTTGGCGCAGCGCATTTATTTAATGGATTTTCCGTTGCGACCATTCTACAAATAGGATATAGCACACTGACTGGCGGTTTATTCGCGTTTGTCTTATTAAAAACGAAAAATATTTTCTGTTGTGCATTCGTGCATGCGCTGTATAATTTCTGTGGTTTACTCTTTGAAATCCCTGAACGCATGGGGCTGGGCTCGGGAGTTGTATTCGATTTGGGAACAGCGATTACCATGCTTATCGTATGCGTTATTATGGGAGCATTTATCTTATATTCCGTCTTTAAATACTCAGATGACGAGGTTGGCGTATTATATGAGAAATTGGGTATTCCCCCCAAAAAAGAAGCCAAAGCACAGGTAGAGGAGCAAGAAACCTTTTCTGAGGTATCCGCACAAGACATTTTCACGAATAACGAAAATAAAGAATGATAAAAACGGCGCAAACCCTTAAAAATAAAGGATTTGCGCCGTTTTCATGCAACCTGTCTATGCCTCGCATAGTATGAGGTGTGAACAATTTTTAATAGGTATTATGTCAAACGTAATACCTATGTCTGACATATAAACCCCTCTCGAAATCCCGAGAGGGGTTTGGTATTATTTAATATTATTCCACATACGGTTTGCACGTTCGTTTTCGTCACGGTTGAAGTAATCCATAACGACCAAACGGTTTTTGGTTACCACGTCGGGGTATTGAGCGAACAGTTGCCTACGCGTTTGCGCTTCATCAACAAGCAAAGGCTCGAAGCCGTCACCGAAGAAATACGAAAGGTCGTATGCTACCGTACCTTCCTCATCGCTATACGTAAAATCCACGTAGTCGTAAACCTGCTCGCCTGCGATGCAGCTTGTATAGCCGATATAGTACATGTTACGAATAACGTTTTCAGGGCGCGAGAGGAAGTTGACGAACGCAGTTGCCGCGTCGACGTTTGCGCCTTCCATCATAACCCAACCGTCGAACCAAAGATTGGATGCAGAAGCAGGGATACTGTATTCAAGCTCCAAATTGGATTCGAGTTCAGCATCATCCATGATAAACACCGCGTCGCCGCTCCATTGATAGGAAGCGTCCAAACGGCCCATGATTACGTCGGTTTTGCCTTCGTCGGTTTCCAAACCATAGAGATTGCGTCTGGCCTTTTCTAACAGCTTCTTTACTTCACCCATTGTTTTTGGGGAGGTATCGTTCATGGAATCCGTTAGCTTTTTTGTGTAATCGGCGTCATTGGGATTTAAGCCGAGAAGGTAGTTTTCGTAATACATACCGAGTCCCATGAAATAAGAGTCTCGGGTGTTGTCTTTTGCGGTAATTTTTCTTTCACATGCTTCGGAGGTTAAGCAGTACCAGCTACTCATGATTTTTCTGGCTTCGTCGGGGGAATTTCCGATTTTATAGGGGTTAAAGACGAAGCCTGTCGTGCCCCACATGTAGCCTGCAATATAGCCCGTTAAGCCTGCTTTATCAAAGATTTCGTTCGTATATGAGGAAACGTTTTGCGCGTAATAATTTGTTTCGATGTTTGCGTCAAAAAAATTATGTTTCGTGCTATCGTTAGGATAAGGGATTAAAAGATTTTCGGATTTTAGCTTCATTGCCATGTATTCGGAAGGGCAAAGAAGATCGTAGCGATCACCCATCTTAATTTTATTATACATGGTTTCATTGTCTTGAAGAGCAACGTACTCGACGGTAATTTTCTTTCCGGTTTGTTTGAAATACCAATCTTCAAATTCTTCATACAAAGGCTTTGTGTCTAAAAGATTGATACCCGTTAAGTCCTTATACCAAGCGATGTATGCTGCCTCATCCTCGTCTGTAGGATCGAGGAAATCACCGCCCATATCAATGTATTCATCCCAACTAGCAACGCGCAATACGTTTTCGTCTACAACGGTATTCGTTGTTTTATCGCTGCAAGCGGTTGTGCCAAGCGAAGCGAGGAGTAAGCAGAGTGAAAGAGCAACGGAAAGTGTTTTTTTCATTTCTTTTTACTCCTTAATTTACGATAAGTCATAACGTTTGCAACGATGACGGACACAACGATTATACAGAAAATAATCGCGGTAAAAGCCCAGTACGCCGCTTTGATTTGTGGTCCTACAACGTTGTTTTTATCCAAGCCGTAGATATGCGTACTGATTGTTTTAAACGAGTCGGGTTTTGTATACGCTGTAATGACGTAATCGTCCAAAGACAGGGTAACAGCCAAGAGAAAGCCTGAAATAATTCCAGGGAAGATCTGTGGAATGATTACCGAGAATAAAGCTTTGGAAGGGGTTGCGCCAAGATCCAACGCCGCTTCGTAGAGGTTGTTATCCATTTGCTGTAATTTTGGCATAACGGACACCAAAACGAAGGGTGTGCAAAGGATCATTTGACCAATAATCAAGGGAATATAAGTAGATTTATCAAAGCCGAAGAAGGAAACGAACAGGGCAAAAGAGATTGCCGTTACGACTTCTGCGTTGATAATGGGAATCCTATTTACGGCGGATAACGAGGATTTTATACGTTTTTTCGAGTAGAAAATCCCGATTGCGCCAATCGTACCAAGAATCGTTGATAAGAGGGCGACAACAAGCGCCAAAGCAAACGTTTGCAAAACTACGCGCAAAGGCTCATTGTCAAGGTCAAAGAAATATTCATAATGCGCCCAACTGAATCCTTTCCATCCAGATTGGATCATGTCGCTTTCATTGAAACTGTTAATCGTAAGGAAGATAATCGGGAAATAGATAAAGAGTAGAATCAACCCGACAAACGACCATTTTAAGATACTTTTCGTTTTTACCATAAGGAAGTACCTCGCGTTTCAGTTTGTTCATCGGCTTTAAAGCCGCCTGTAAGCCAAGTGACTAAGAACATAAAAAGTAACAACACAAGCGAAATAAAGGAGCCGTCATGCCACAAACCGCCCGTGAAATAATCGTCGATCAGCTTCCCGATGATTTTTACGTTACGGAAGGTAAGATAGTTCGATACGACGTAGTTCGTCATCGAGGGCAAAAATACCATCGAAACGCCGCTCATAATCCCTGCTTTCGAGAGGGGAAGGGTAACTTTCAAGAAGGCTTTTGCAGGCGTTGCGCCAAGATCTTTTGCTGCTTCTAAATAACTCTTATCGATTTTAATAATCGTTGTGTAAATCGGTAAAATCATAAACGGCAGGAAATCGTAAACCATACCGATAATGGTGTTGACGATATTCCATGCGTTGGATTTGTTATACGTGCCCAGCCAAACGAACAATTCCTTCAATGCGTTGATACGCAAGACGAAATTGACCCACATGGGAACGACGAACAGTAAAAGCAATACGGACTTGTTTTTCAGCTTGCATTTTGCAATAATATACGATACTGGATATGCAATCAAAAGACACAAAATCGTACTAACGATGGAGATAAACAAGCTTTGCAGAATCGTTTTAAAGGTGTACGATTTAAAGAACCCGAAAAAGCCTTCGCCATTTTCGTTAAAAAAGACTTTAACGTAATCGAAAGTGAATTTGCCGTCATCATTCGTGAAAGCATAATATAAAATAATCAAAAGCGGAATCACCACGAAAACTGCAAGGAATATCCCATAAGGAATAGCCAACAGCTTCCGTGAGAAGCGCGGAGTGGACTTTGCGGACGTCATTTCTTCGAGCCCTCCGAATCTTTCAAGGTCAAGCGGATTTTTTCTTTGGGAATAATCAAGCTAACAAGGTCGTTTTCATTCCAAAGATCCTCGCAGGCAAGCACGTAGTCTTCTTCGTTTTCCGTGCGAACGATATAACGGTAATACTCACTCTTATAAATAAGGGAAATAATGTTACCGCGTGCACCGCCTTCGTCGAGGTTGTCGCTCATTGTAATGTCGTGCAACCCGACTTCTACGTTGACTTCCGTATCGGTCAAGTCCAACTTTTCGCCTTTTTCCGTAATCAAATACCCGTCTTCGTCCAAATGACTGCCTGGATACAGTTGCGTAACGTCACAGTCGAATTCCCCGTCGCCGAATTCTACGGTATTGCGCTTTGTAATAACGCCCGAGAACTTATTTACACGGAAAATTTTCTTCATAACGTGAATACCATCGGGTTTAATTACAAGCCCAACCATTGCGCCGATGGAAGGGGCAGAGGTGCTTTGAATCTCAATTTCGTATCTTCCGCACTGCACCAAAATCTGATAATGCATGCCCTTGAAAATGACGGAGGTTACTTTACCTTTCAGCATGCCTGCTTCATAGGGCTTAATCTTTATATCTTCGGGACGCACGACAACGTCGACGGGTTCGTCTTTTTCAAACCCCGAATCCAAGCACTCGAATGCTTTACCGCAGAAACGTACCTGTCCGTCCTTGGGCATAACGCCAGTGAAAATATTGCTCTCGCCGATGAAGTCGGCAACAAAGGTATTTTGCGGTTCGTTATAAATCATTTCGGGGGTACCGATTTGCTGAATCGTACCATCGGACATAACGATAATCGTGTCTGACATCGTCAATGCTTCTTCCTGATCGTGGGTAACGTAAATGAAGGTAATCCCCAAACGTTTATGCATGGCTTTGAGTTCGAGCTGCATTTCTTTGCGCATTTTAAGGTCGAGCGCACCGAGCGGTTCGTCCAAAAGCAGGATTTCCGGCTCATTGACGATTGCGCGAGCGATTGCGATACGCTGTTGCTGACCACCCGAAAGGGTAGCGATACTACGCTTTTCAAACCCGACAAGGTCGACGACCTCGAGGGCTTTGCGCACCTTTTCGGCAATTACTTCTTTTGGAAGCTTTTTATATTTGATTTTTTCTTTACCTTTTTTATCTATGTAGGTCGTTTCGATGCGTTTTAAATGCAAACCGAACGCCACGTTTTCAAACACGTTGAGATGGGGGAAAAGAGCGTATTTTTGGAATACGGTATTGACGGGGCGTTTGTTGGGCGGGAGTGCACTAATATCTTCGCCGTTCAACAAAATTTTACCGCTCGTCGGCAATTCAAAGCCTGCAATCATACGCAAAGTGGTGGTTTTTCCGCAACCCGACGGGCCGAGAAAGGTAACAAACTCGCCTTTACGAACGTAAAAATTAATATTTTCGACAACGGAAACGCCGTCGAATTCCTTGCAGACGTCAATCAATTCAATAATATGGGATTTTTTATCTTTTTTCTTTTCCATGATTTTTTCTCCCGAAAATCTCATCGTTTGTATTGCGTACAAACCGACCTATTAAAAGTTAGGTGGGGTGGATATCCAAAGGAAACGCGCTTTACCTTTTCCTTTATTTACAATTAAGTGCGGTTTATTTGCCGGGTAATAAAATGCCTCGCCTTTCTTGCACGG
>JAFUMY010000089.1 GCA_017482415.1 Clostridia bacterium | reverse complement strand
CGAAGTCAAGACGTTGCTCTACGAAAGTGGAGTGTTGAAAGAATAGAAATCTATGTTAAATTTATAATTGCGATAGAATGGCAATGTATACATATAGCCATTCCGCTATTTGCGTGAATGGCTGTACTTAAAAAGAGAATTATACAATGAAGGAATATCGTCTTACGGATTACGTGGTAAAACCAAGTTGGTTGGCTTTGCCAATAAAAGGAATCTTGAAATTCCTGTAATTTATTCCGTATCGACGGTAATTATGAAAAACGTATCGTGGACTTTCTGTGAATTGAGTAAAGAGACGAGTTTGCTTCAACGACAAGAGAATTCTAATACGTTTATCATAGAACAATAGGGATTTATATAAGTGAAGCCCAATGAATATCATAGTGAATTAAATAGGGAGGATAGGATATGCAATATATAAATGCGAATAAGTTGATTTATACGGCAGGACAAATAGAAAATGCAGAAACTCTGTTGCAAGAAAAAATCTTACAAATAGGGCTTTCTGAAGTGGAAGTTTGTACGTTAAAAGGAAAATCTTGTATCATTCTTGATTTTGGGAAAGAACTTTCGGGTGGTGTAAGAATCCTTACCTTTTTTGTGCAAGGAAATAAAACCGTTCGATTGCGTTTTGGTGAATCGGTTGGGGAAACTTGTGCGGAGCTGAAAGACGGAGAAAAAGGATATGGGGCAACGAACGACCATTCTTTGCGTGATTTTTGCGTGAATCTGCAAAACTTTTCCGATATGACGTTCGGTCAGACAGGATATCGTTTTTTGCGTATTGATACGCTGTCGGAAGATACGGTTTTGGCGCTTAAAACAATCGTGGCGGCAGTGGATACGGATACGCGTGCGGAGTTGGGTTCGTTTGAATGCGATGATTCTTTGGTCAATGAAATATGGAATACGGCTGCATATACTTTGCGTCTTTGTATGCAAAACGGCTTTATTTGGGACGGAGTTAAGCGTGACCGCCTTGTTTGGATTGGTGACTTGTATCCTGAAGCGTTAGCCGCACATTATTTATTTGGCGATATTCCTGAAACACTCAACTGCCTTGATTTTTCGATGAAGCAAGCACCGCTGCCGAATTCTATCAATGGTATGCCCACGTATTCATTATGGTGGATTCTTTGTTTGAAAGAAGCCTATCGTGTAAGTGGGGATAAAGCTAAGTTTGAAAAATATCTTGCGTACATGCAAGGAATTGTGGAGCAAATTATTGCGCCTTGCGTTTCGGAAGACGGAACGGTTTGCTATATATACAATTTCATTGACTGGCCTTCTCGTTATGCGGACGGGGAAACGGATACAGATAAAAAGGAAGTAGAGCGTTTGGCAGGGGTAGCATACTTGACAAAACTGGCGTTACAGGCGGCTAAAGAGATGCTGATGGAGTTTCGTCGAGATTGTAGCCTTTGCGATGAGTTGATTGCGCGTATCAATCAAAGAAAATATGAAATTCATATTTATAAACAGATTGCAGGTTTGGGCGTATGGGCAGGAGATAGTAATGATAGCATGCAGGAAACTTTGTTGCATGATGGGGCAAAAGGACTTTCTACCTTTCAGTCATACCCTATTTTAACGGCGGTTGCAGGGCTTGGAAACTATGAGACTGCTCTTTCCATGATGAAGGAATATTACGGCGGCATGCTCTCTGTTGGCGCGACGACGTTTTGGGAAGATTTTGATTTGGATTGGCTAAAAGGCAGCGGTAGATTGGATGAAATGCCAAAGGAAGGCGTGAAAGATATTCACGGAGATTTCGGTAATTTCTGCTATACAAGTTTCCGTCACAGTTTCTGCCACGGCTGGTCTGCGGGGGTAATTCCTTACCTTATGGAAACGGTTGTTGGTGTTAAAACAATGGGGGCAGGTATGCGACGAATTGCAATAAGACCGCACTTAAGCGGCTTGAAACATGTGAAAGCAATGTATCCTACTCCGTATGGTATCGTATCCATTGAACATACATTGCAAGAAAATGGCGAGGTTAATACGTCGATTTCTGCACCTAAAGAAATCGAAGTGATACAATAATATTAAGGACCGTTGTTTTAATGGAATGGACGGCAGGCGTCGGTTCTTAAAGAAATATTTTATTTCTTACATCGCTTAGTCCTTTTATTGTGTGACGCTTTTTATTGAAACAACGCAATATTGTAAAAAGAGGAGAAAGACTATATATATATTGCCGTCAAAAAAGGCCGCATCTATTTTAGCTTTAAAAAAACGCGCAATCCCTTGTAAAGAAAAGGGATTGCGCGTTTTTAATCAATGGTCGTTGCCGTGGTGGAAACCGAGCCCAAGTACCTGCGAAACGTTCGACATAACAGCGAAGGAGTCGGGGTCAATCGATTTCATAATACGACGCAGCGTAACGACCTGTCTGCGGCTGACAACACAAAGCAGCATCGTGTGCGTGAACTTCGTATACATACCTGTTGCAGGGATTGCAGTTACGCCTCGGCTTAGCTCTTTCATCAGCGCCGCCGCCATTTCTTCGGGCTTATCGGTGATGATTCTAAATTCTCTTGCCGAGTGGAAACCGTTCGTTACCGTTTCATTCGTTTTACTTTCGATATACGATTCGAATGCGGACATCATAATCGGCAGCAGCCGCATTGCCAACGTATCGCCCTTAAAGACGAAAATGGACATGCTAATGACAACGCAGTTGATGATAAACAGCATCCATGCAATCGAGGTTGCAGCACATTTTTTTTGAATGATTACGGCAAGGATATCCGCACCGCCCGTACTACCGCCAGACTTAAAGGCAAGAGCAATAGCAAAGCCGATGCAAAGCCCTGCGGCGAGTGCCGCGAAAATCTTTTCACCGTTACCGGGAAACTGAATTTTGACACGGTCTTTAAACGCCATTTCAAAAATTAACAGCCACAGCGTTTGCAGACCAATATTGATTGCAGAGAGGACTGCAAAGCGTTTTTTAACGAAAACAAACGCCAATACGACAAGGGGCAGGTTGATACCCAAAAGGATAATCCATTGCGGAACCTTTCCGCTTGTCGCTACGTTCACGAGAATCGCAATACCGCTTGCGCCGCCGATTGTGAATTTGTTTGGTTCAATCAGGCTGTAAGAAGCAAAGGCAATCAAGAAAGAGGATATAATCGTTAAATAAATCGAACGAACCCAAGACAAGACCTTGCCTTTGGTGGTCCACTGAATGGGGTCATAATTTTCTTTGGTGATTTTCGGCGGTAACGCAAAGTGTTCGTTTTGCGTCGAGGAGAGCTGTTCTTCGCTAAGAATCTGTTCTTTTTCTTCCATAATTATAAAAATACCTCGCGAATATTTACTTTCAATATTGTAACACATTTTTTTTACGTCTGCAAGTGGTTACGGAAAGAAAAGTAGACAATTTTTTGCATGAAAAACCGCTTTGCAATTTGTTTTTGCAAAGCGGTAATTCTAACAAACTTATAAACTTTCTACGTTGACCGTGATTTTTGCGGAAATACCTTCCATAAATCGAATTTCCGCAGGGTATGCGCCGAGATTCTTTACGGAGTCCATTTTAATTTTCTTTTTATCGATATCAAAGCCCATGCCTTGCAGTGCTTCCGCTACGTGCAGGGAGGTAACGCTACCGAATACCTTTCCGTTTTCGCTGACCTTGATTTTAACGGGTACGGTTTTGCCGTTTAAGGATGCAGCCAATGCCTTAGTCGCCTTGATTTCTTCCGCTTTATGGAATTCTTGCGCAGCTTTCTTCTGTGCAGCCTCGTGTACGTTGCTCGCCGTAGCCGCTTGCGCTAAACCTTTCTTAATTAGGAAGTTCCTTCCGTAACCGTCTGCAACCTCCACAACGTCGCCTTTTTTACCCGTGCCTTTTACGTCTGCCGTTAAAATAACTTTCATGTGCATATCCTCCTATTGAAACGGATTTTTTCCGTCTGTATTTCTTTTCCAATACTATTGTACAAGAATTTTTGTAAAATGTCAATAATCTTTTGAAAATTTCTCATACTACTTGTACCTTTAAAGGAGGATTTTTATTATGATGAACGAAAATGGATGTGAAGTAAACAAGAGTATCGGCTGCGGCGTTACCGATTGTAAGTACAACCGCGCAGGCGATTACTGCACCCTCAGCAAAATCCACGTCGGCAACACTTGTAGCTGCGACGCGGAAAGCTGCACCTGCTGCGATAGCTTCGTGAGAAAATAAGCGCATCGCAATCCAAACCGCCGCCTTGTTTTGCAAGGCGGCGGTTTGCTATATTCGTTAAAAATTATCCAATCAATAAATTTTTATCGATACCTTTAAATCGCTTGCTTTTTATCGATTAATGTGCTATAATGAAAATACATTAAAAAAAGGAGAGGGTATATGGATACCTTTAAAAAGAGAGCAACGGCGTATTTAAAGGAGCTTCCGAAGCGGTATTTTATTACGGCGTTTTCGGGTATGGCGCAGGGCTTGTTTGTAACGCTTATTGCAGGCACGATTTTAGCGCAGGTGGCAGGCTGGATAGGGGACAACTATATCGGCAACACGCTACTGTATATTGCGAACATCGCAAAGGCACTGATGGGCGCAGGAATCGGTGTGGGGATTGCCCACGCGCTTGGGAAGAACAAGCTGCTGATTTTTTCTGCGGCGGTTGCAGGTATGGTCGGTGCGTTTGCGGATAAGCTGATTATCGGCGCAGGTGTTCCGACGGTAGTTTTGACGGCGGGCTTGCCGGGAAACCCGATTGGCGCGTACGTGACGGTCATGCTTGTCGTGGAGCTTGTCGGGCTGTATGCAGGTAAAACCAAGCTGGATATTTTGCTTGTGCCTTTGGGGGCAATGCTCGTTGCATTCGGGGGCGTATTCGTTTCCTATCCGTTCATTTGGTTGGTCAATCTTTTGGGTAAGGGGATTGCGATTGCAACGAATGCCGTTCCGTTTATTATGGGCATTATCGTAGCCGTGGTTATGGGCGTACTCTTGACCATGCCTACCTCGTCCGCTGCGATTTGGGTGGCTGTGGCGAGTCCTGTAATCACAGGATTTACCAAAGGTACGGTGTCTTTACAGGACTATAACGCAATCCTGCTTGCGGGCGGCGCGGCGACGGTCGGTTGCGCTTGTCACATGGTTGGGTTTGCGGTGGCGAGCTTCCGTGAAAACAAAGTCAGCGGTTTGATTTCACAAGGAATCGGGACGAGCATGTTACAGATTCCAAACATCATGAAAAAACCGATTACGATGCTGCCGATGATTATTTCGAGCGCAATTTTGGGCCCTCTGTCTACGTGCGTGTTTAAACTGAAATGCGGCGCTTCGGGCGGCGGTATGGGCACGAGCGGACTTGTCGGGGTATTCGATTTATTCCAGTATACAAGCGGTTGGCTTGGCTACGTTGGAATCATTCTATTGATGATTGTTTTACCTGCGATTTTGAACCTCTTAATTTCCGAGTTCATGCGCAAAAAGGGCTGGATAAAGGAAGGGGATTTGAAGCTCCCTGAATAAGGAATAAAAAGCAAATGAAAACGACGGGCTTTTGCCCGTCGTTTTGTACATGGTAGGGGGATTTTAGGTTTGGTCGGAGACGATTACCTGTCTTTGCGGCTCGCACGTGAGGTGCATGCCGAGGGCTTTAATCGTCTTTTCGTCTACGTGGGAGAGCATTACCGTGGAATGCACTTCGCAGTTTTTCAGTTTATCGAGCTGCGCCATCGCCTTTTTTGCTTTCGGGTCGTTGACTGCGCAGATGGCGAGCGCCATCAGTAGCTCGTCCGTATGCAAACGCGGATTCACCGCGCCCATATGCTTGACTTTGAGCCGTTGCACAGGCTCGATAACGGTCGGGGAGATGAGCTCGATTTTATCGTCGATTCCGCCGAGCGCTTTCAAGGCGTTTACGAGGCATGCCGCGGACGCGCCGAGCAGGTCGCCCGTTTTTCCTGTGACGATTCGTCCGTCGTTGAGTTGAATCGCAACGGCGGGGGTGTTCGTCTGCATGGCTTTTTCGAGTGCGGGAAGAATGGGTTTACGGTCTTCAACGGAGATACCCGATTTGCTCATCAAAAGCTCGATTTTACTAACGACGTCCTTGCTGATTCTGCCCTTTCTCGCGTCGCAAAGCGCGGCGTAGTAACGGCGAATGACCTCAGAGCGCGAGGCTTCTTTGCAGGCGTCGTCGTCGATGATACAGTTACCGACCATGTTCACGCCCATATCCGTGGGGGATTTATAGGGGGAATAGCCGAGGATTTTTTCGAGCATAGCGGATACGACGGGGAAGATTTCGACGTCGCGGTTATAATTGACCGCTAAGGTATTGTATGCGTCTACGTGATAGGGGTCTATCATATTGACGTCGTTGAGGTCGGCAGTTGCCGCTTCGTAGGCAACGTTTACGGGGTGCGAGAGGGGGAGATTCCAAATGGGGAAGGTCTCGAATTTCGCATAGCCTGCTTTCACGCCGTGAAGATTCTCATGATAGAGCTGGGAAAGGCAGGTTGCCATTTTACCGCTGCCAGGACCGGGCGCCGTTACGATAACGAGCTTGCGCTTTGTGGGCACGTACTCGTTTTTGCCGTAGCCTTCCTCGCTTACGATTTTGGATACGTCGGAGGGATAGCCCTCGATGGCGTAATGCTTGTACACGGCAATCCCGAGGTTTTCAAGACGCTTGATGAATCCATCCACGGCAGGCTGCGGCTGGTACATGGTCATGACCACGCTGCCAACGTAAAGCCCCTTGCTCTTGAAAATATCGATAAGCCGAATAACGTCGGCGTCGTAGGTAATACCAAGGTCGCTTCTGTACTTATTTTTCACGATATCGTTTGCGCTGATAACAACGAGGATTTCCGCCACCGATTTCAGCTTCAAAAGCATTTTAATTTTACTGTCGGGCTCAAAACCAGGCAAAACGCGCGAAGCGTGATAATCGTCGAAGAGCTTACCGCCGAATTCGAGGTAGAGCTTATCCCCAAACGCGTCGATACGTTCTTGGATCTTTTCCGACTGTAGGGACAGATACTTCTTGTTGTCGAAACCGATTTTATTCATAAAACGCTCCTTATAGAAATCCTTTTTCGCGCCGTTTTTTGGCGAAAAAACAATATTACGTATATTGTAACAGAAAGGGATATCAAAAGTCAACCGCCTGCCGAAAAAAACTTTCGCGGAAATGAAAAAAGTTATGAGAGTGGAATTTTTAATATGAATATTAAAACCCTTGACGAAAATGGGAGAAGTATGCTAGAATGAAAATATAATTTACAAAATTCGTTTTGTAATTCCAGTGTGGGAGGCAATTATGAAAAAAATTAAAAACGTTTTACTTACGCTCTTATCCGTGGCATGTATTGGCACGGCGGCGGTCGGCTTTGCTGGCTGCGGCGATGAGGAAACGAGCACTTCTGCAAATAGTTCTGCCAATACTTCCGTGGTTAGCTCTACAAGCGAGAATGGCAGCAGCACGGCAAGTTCTCTCGAAAACAGCTCTTCTGTATTGAACAGCTCGTCCGTAGAAGAAAGTTCTTCGAGCGTAGAGGAAAGCTCGTCCGTGGAAGAAAGCTCTTCGAGCGTAGAGGACAGCTCGTCCGTTGAAGATAGCTCTTCTTCCGATTCATCAAGCGTTGAGGAAGAAAAAACGCCGAGCGAAGGCTTGGTGTTTACGTTAAATGAAGACAAAATTTCCTATTCAGTAACGGAT
>JAFUMY010000088.1 GCA_017482415.1 Clostridia bacterium | reverse complement strand
TAAAAACAGTTTTGCGTATAAAATACAGCCATAACTTTTACAAAGTAAAAACTTCACTTGGATATAATCCAAACTTCACTCTCGAAGAGAACTTCACTTGGGCGCAGCCCAAACTTCACTTGTCTAATGGACAAACTTCACGAAAAAAGCAGGCGTTTTCGCCTGCTTTTTTACTTATTTCTCTTCGTTATTGCTGTTGCCGAGGAAGATTCCGAAGAAATCCATCGAGCCTTTCATGCTCGTGCCGCCGGTCGAGCCGCTGCCCGAAGAGGGTTTTCTGTCGCGGTTGTAGGGTTTCTTGTTAAAGCCGCCTCTGCCGCCGCGGTCACCACGGTCGCCGTATTTACCGTTTCTGCCACGGTTATAGCCGCGGTCACGGTCACGTCTGTCTCTGTCCGTTCTTGCAGGGATTGCAGGTGCGGAAGGGTCTTCGAGGTTGTCGGGAACAACTACGATATAGCGGTTGGGTTCTTTCCCCTCGCTGACCGTGGAAACGCCTTCTCTTTCCGAAAGCGCCGCGTGAATAATGCGTCTTTCGTAGGGATTCATCGCTTCAAGCTGAATCTTTTTACCTAAGCGGATTGCTTTCTGTGCAAGATTTTCCGCAAGCTTGTTGAGGGTTGCCTCGCGCTTTTCTCGGTAGTTTTCGCAATCTACGACTACGCGCTTATACTCGTCTCTTCCCGTGTTTGCAACCGCGCCTGCGAGGGTTTGGATTGCGTCGAGCATAGCGCCGTGTTTACCGATAACCGCCGTCGAATTTGCCGCCGTTACGTTGATTTCTACCTTTTCGCCTTCTGCCACAAGCTCGGTACAAGCCGTGATTTTCAACAGCTTGAACAAGCCTTCCAAGAACACAACCGTTCTTTCGCCGTCCGTTGCTTCACCGCTTTCCGTTGCCGTCTGAACTGCCTTGGGTGCTTCCTGTACCCCTTTCGCCGCAATTTCTACGCGTGCCTTTATCGAACCAAACAGTTTCTTTTTGCCTTCTTCCAAAACGCGAATATCTGCTTCTTCCGCCGTGAGCCCAAGCTCCTTCAATCCGATTTCAACGGCTTCTTCTACCGTCTTTCCTGTAAATTCCGTGTACTTCATATTTTACTCCTCACCCCTTTCGGGAATATTATTCTCTCGTTGTTTTTTACGCCCCTTATCGCGTAATCTAAGCTTGGGCGGAAGGAACTCCGCCCTGCTAATTGTTAGTCTTTTTTCGTTTTATTCGCTTTCTTTTCGCGGTTTTCTTCCGCGGATTTTTTGCCTGCGTTCTTCGCTGCCTCGATACGGCTCGTAAACCGCGTGTCGTTTTTCACCTCAACCGCCTGCGCTTCCTTTTTCGCCATATGCACGTCAACGAGCTTGTTGATAATGATGGTGGAGAGCAGGGAGAATACGTTGCTCGTAATCATGTAGATAGAGAATGCCGAGCTATACATGAACGAGAAGATTGCAAACATGACGGTCATGATGACAAGCATCATCTTTTGCTGCGACGCGCCCTGTCCGTCTACGGACGAGAACTTCTGCTGTTCTTTTTGCGAACGCATCATAACGAGCTGCTGTACGAGAATGGTCGCAATCGAGAGCGCAATCAGGATATAATAACCGTTCGCCTGCGCTTTCTGCGGTGCGAGCTTTTCCGTAATCGTTTCGTATGCGTCCTTGGTATACGCGTTCGTGTATTTGGTAACGCCGCTGAATTCTACCTTTTGACCGTTGATTTTGAATTCTTCGCGCCTTGCTTCCGTTTCGAATTGCTTATAGGTCAATACGGGGTGTTTATACGTTGCGTCCGTAGCCCAGATATTCTTAATCCAGAGGAAGCCCGTGTTTTCGGTTACCTGCGCATTATACACGTCCACAACCGCGAGCTGCGCCTGGTCAACGAAATATTCGTACATAGCCTGCTCGACGTTGTTTTCGGTGACAAGGGGCGTAATCGCCGCCATCAGCGTTTCATCGGCAGAAACCGCTGCGCTGTCCACGTAGAATTTCTTTTCCTTAGCGTTCTCAATCGACTTTTTCACGTCTTCGCTATAAGCCGTGTATTTGTTCGTATTGCCTACCGTGTAGTAGATATACGATTCGCCGTCTTTTATGGTAATCGTGTCCTCGCCAAACGCCACGTTTTCCGCCGTGAGCTCGGGACAATAGCTTTCGATTTTTGCGTTATACGCATCGACCATAAGATTATAGTTCTGCACGTTTGCGTACTGTGCATACGCGTTGAACGCGTTGATTGCCACAATGAAGATTACGAGTGAGAGGATCATGGGCAAGCAGGACGAGAACATGGAAATACCGTTTTCCTTGTACATTTCCATGAGCTTTCTGTTGTACATTTCCTTGTCGTTGGCATACTGCTTTTGCAGCTTTTCCATACGCTCTTGGTTATCTTTCATTTTGATGTTCTGCTTACGCATGGAAATACGCTGATAGATATCAAAGGGCAGAACAATCAATTTAAGGCATAACGAGAACAGGATAATACCGACGCCGACGATTCCAACGCCGCCAATCAGCCAGCTGATAAGCCTACCTATCCAGTTCAAGGATACGTCAAACGTTTGCCCGAGTATAGGCAACGCGATGTCTAAAAGATTTATCAAATTCATTATTGTTCCTTATAGAGGCAGAATTTTGAAAAGTCTGCCGTAAAATTCTTCTTAAAAAAGGTTAAAGCAGCCACCGCTTTTTGAAATACCGTTCGGGCGCGGGGTCATAGCCGCCTTTCGTCCACGGGTGGCATCTCAGGATACGAAAACAACCCAAAAGTATCCCCACGATCGCGCCGTGGTTATTGATACATTCGAGGGTGTATTGCGAGCAGGTGGGCCTAAATTTACAGGTATGCTTAGATAAATGCCTTTGATAAAAGAGTATCATTCGCATACACAGCATTTTTAAATAGGGCTTAAACACCGTTTTTCGCAAATACTTCAAGTTTCCTATAAGCAGACTAAAAAAGCCTATGCTCACAGTTTCTCTTTTCGTATAATCCATTGTAAATGCGTCTTAAAAGCTTCCAAGGAATAGTTTTCGGCTACCTTTGGAATAAGTACAAGAGTATACGTACCCTGCATTTCTCCCTGCGTGGCGCGAAAGGCTTCCCTTAATAATCTTTTGATTCGGTTTCGCTGAACGCTTTTGCCGTGCTTTTTTCCGATGGAAATGCCCATTGTCGTCTTGTCTGAGGGACGGTAAACGACCGTGAGAGTAGGGGAAAAGGCGCGTTTGCCTTTTTGGAACAACCGCTGAAAATCCGCTTGTTTTTTTAATCTGTAATATTGCATAGCGGACCCCCTTTTTCACCTTTTTTTCATCTCGTTTTTAGCAAAAACACAAAAAAAGCAGGCGTTATAAAAAATGGCAAATCCTCTCCTTTTGGATAAAAGGAAAGGAATCGTCGTCATCTTTTTAATTCTTGTTTTTCAGCGTTCCGCACATAGACTTTATAGCTTAGTGGGTCAGTCTCTTTCTGCCCTTAGCGCGACGTCTCTTGAGTACCTTTCTGCCTGCCGTCGTTGCCATTCTCTTACGGAAACCGTGAACTTTGCTTTTCTGTCTCTTTTTGGGTTGATACGTTCTTTTCATAATATTTCTCCTGATTTGGTTTTTATCTTTTCGTTTTTTTGGCTGTATCGCGGTTCTCCCCACGATAACTTCCTAATTATAGCGTAAAAACGCAACCTCCGTCAAGCAATTTTACTCGCTTTTTTGCGTTCTTTAACGCTTTTTATTCTTTTTTTTCCGTTCTTTATGCCTGCGCGTTGCTCGTTCTTACGGGCAAAATCAGATATTGGCTCGATTTATTTTCCGTGTTTTCCAACGTGAAAGGAGTTACCGGCGTATTGAAAGAAAGCAATACCTCTTCTCCGTCAAGAACTTTCAAAGCGTCCAAAAGATATTTGCCGTTCATTGCAATTTTTAATTCCTTGCCTTCCAGCTCGCCCATGACCGTTTCTTCAACCTTACCCATATCCGAATTCGCGTTGATTGCGATTTTTTCGGGTTTAATATCAAAGATGATAAGGTTATTTTTATCCCCGCGAATCAAGACGGACGCGCGTTCTACGCTGTCAATCATTTCCGCGCGCTTTGCTACGACGCGAGTGGTGAAATCGATGGGATAAATGTTTTCCTTTCTAACAAATTCGCCTGCATACAAACGAGAGGTGATTACGGTATCCTTAACCGCAACGGACAAAAGATTCTTTTCCGCATAAATTTTCAAAAGCTCTTCCCCGTCGAGCATACGTGCAATTTCCGTAAGGGTACGCGCCGGGCATACGATTTTCAACGCGCCGCTGCCTTCCGTTGCCTCGCAAACACTGCAAGCCATTCTGAATCCGTCGAGCGCCGTTGCCGTCAACTGACCGTCCTTCGCTTCCAAAAGACAGCCCTTTAAAATCGGTCTGCTTTCGTCCGTCGCACAGCAGAATACCGTTTTCGCAATCAGGTTTTTCAATTCTGATTCCTTTACCTCGAAATATTCTTTACCCTCTACAAAACGGTCTCCGATGCGAGGAAAATCCTCGGAAGAGAGTGCCTGCATAAAGGATTCGCTATCCGCATAACGAATCTGCACGCCGCGTTCGTCCGAAGAAACGATAACCTCGAAAGAGGAAATTTTACCCACGAAATCCGCGAACATTTTACCGTTTACGCAAAGCTCGCCTTCCTCGATAACCTCCGCCTTGATTTTCTTTTCAATGGAGATTTCCCCATCGTACGCAGTCAGCGTCAAGCCGTCGTTTTCCGCGTGTAAACGGATACATTCCAAAATCGGCGTAATCGTCTTTACCGCACATGCCTTGCTAACCGTAAAAGCCGCGTCCGATAAAATCATGCCGTCACATACAAATTTCATAGTTTTTTCTCCTCGTATAAGCGTGGTTTTTTATACCTTTTTATTGTACCATAACCGACCGTTTTTTGCAAGCAAAAAAGAGCGCTTAACGCTCTTTTCTTTTCGTTATTTTTTATTCTTTTAAAAAACGCCTTTAAAGGGGTTGTTTTCGCTCCTTTCCCTGTCCCCGAGGATAACGCTCGGGCGTGGGTTTATTTTTCGCTACAACCGCCAAAACACGGTCCCCATAGCCCTCGGGCAGAGAATAGGGGAGTACCTTTTCCAAACTGCCTCCCAAAATTTTATAAGCCGATTTCGCCTCTTCGATTTCCGTGACGTCTCCGCTTTTGTAAGCGATGAATTTACCGCCTACTTTCACAAACGGAAGACAGTATTCCGTCAGTGTATTCATTCTCGCAACCGCCCTTGCCGTCGCATAATCATACTTTTCTCTAAACGTTTTATCCCTCGCCGCTTCTTCAGCGCGTAAGTTATAAATATGCACGTCTTTTAACCCTAAATTATCCACAACGGCACGCAAAAACTCACACTTTTTTCCAACGCTTTCAAAGAGGTCGAAGGAAAGGTCGTCGCGCAAAATTTTTAAGACGATAGAGGGGAACCCCGCCCCAGACCCTATCTCCGCCACTTTTCCGTTTTCCTTGAATAAAAACGCGCCTGCCGCACTATCAAGGAAATGCTTATAATACATGTCTTTTTCCTCTAAAATCGTCGTCAAATTATAGCGATTATTATACTCTAATAAAAGCGTCCTATACTGCTCGAATTTTTCTTTTTTATCGCCTTGAATCTCTCGATTAAAAAGCTCGGTTAATTCCATAGTTTTCCACCTTTATGTTTATAACGTTATCCACATGTGTACAGTATTTGTGGATAACTCGTCTAATTTGTATATTATAAATTAAAAATGTATAAATATTCAGTTAATAAAAGGTAAGTACTTTACTACCGTACACAATTCCACATTTCTTCCACAATTTTATCCACAGTAAAACTAGGGTTGTCCACAAGGTATATGATGGTATTTTTTCCTTTCATTTCCTAGGAATTTTCGACAAAAAATATACTTGTCCACTTTTCCACAGTACCCTACTAATACTACTACTATAATCATATTTATATAAATATATCAAGAGGGAGTTGCCGCTGTTGTTTTTGGGGAGTGCAAGGCTGTTTAAGACCCGTTCAATTCGGTTTTGAGTAGTTAAATGAAATAAATCTCATTGTCGGGATGCATACGTTTAAAGCATTTGACGGTATATGCCGTACCGCCCGTATCTTTATTACAATAAGCGACAAGCACGTCGGCTTGCTGTGCGAGATATTTATCCCGAATTTGCATACAGCCCTTGAAATAGGATTCTGCAAACACGATTTGTTCATCCACTTGTTCTAAAATGCGATAATACCTTTGTTTGCTTTCGTAGGAATAAAATTTTTCCTGTTCTAAACAAGGAATACAAGCAATCAGTTTAAAATCGTATTTTTTACGGAAAGAGAGTAAGGTTTCCGCTGCGACCATATCAAACCCGAATGCCATACCATTATAAAAGGTACTTATACCTTGGTCGAGTAAAGTTTTTATTACTTTCTTTAATTTTTTCGGCGAAAAATCCTCCTCCAAATTTCGATGTCCTGTAAAGGAACAGGTTTTTATAGGAAGAGGGGAGATATTCGATTTTATTTTTAATTGATTGTCCATGTAATAAGTATAGCACAAGATTTTTCCTTTGTCAATTTTATTTTTTCATTATCCCTTTCCCTTCTTTACTTTTTTCTCCGTTTATGCTATAATAAAAACATCAAAAAATAAAAGCAAGGAAGAAAAGAAGATGCCTTATACGGTGTATTTAAAAAAGAACGAAGAAAGGCGTTTGTTGGCTGGACATAGCTGGGTCTATGCGAACGAGGTACAAAAAATCGAGGGAAAGGATAAAAACGGCGCGCTTGCCACCGTTTGCGCCTTCGACGGTAGATATATAGGCAAGGGATATATCAATCACGCTTCCAAAATCCTTGTCCGTATCTTTATTCGAAACGACCAAACGGATGAAGGCAGTTTTTATTACGACCGTATTCAAGAGGCGTGGGAACAGAGAAAAAAGCTCGGCTATGAAAACTGCTGTCGGGTCGTGTTCGGGGAGGCGGATAACCTGCCCGCGCTCATCGTGGACAAGTACGCGGACGTGCTCGTTATTCAGTGTCTTTCACTCGGGATTCACCAGCGTAAAAAGACGATAATCGAAGCACTGGTACGCCTGTTTTCCCCTCGTGGAATATTCGAACGCAGCGACGTGGCGGTTCGAATTAAAGAGGGACTGCCCCTTGAAAAGGGTGTTTTATACGGCGAAGTGCCCGACGAAGTGATTATTGAAGAGAACGGTTTAAAAATGTCCGTAGACGTGAAAAACGGACAGAAAACAGGGTATTTTCTCGACCAAAAAGAGAACCGTTTTTCCCTGCGTAGATATGCAAAGGGCGGCCGTGTTTTGGACTGCTTTTGCAATAGCGGCGGGTTCTCGTTAAACGCCGCTTTGACGGCAAAAGAAGTCACCGCCGTGGACGTTTCTGAGTTCGCGCTTAAAAACGTAATGAAGAATGCAGAGCTCAATAAAATCACGAACATTAAAACGGAGCAAGCGGACGTTTTCGAGCTGCTTAGAAAAAAACGCGCCGATGGCGAAAAATACGACCTTGTCGTGCTCGACCCCCCTGCTTTTTGTAAGAGCGCAAGTGAGGTAAAGGACGCGTGCAGAGGGTATAAAGATATCAACGTTCAAGGAATAAAGCTCGTAGAAAAAGGCGGCTTTTTAGCGACCTGCTCCTGCTCGCATTATATGACCCTTCCCCTCTTTGAAAAGATGTTATCGGACGCGGCGAAAGAGAGTGGCAGAAGAGTACGCGTTATCGAAATGCGAACCCAAGCGCCCGATCACCCCGCACTTTTAAACGAGGAAGAAACGCAGTATTTGAAATTCTTTGTTTTACAAGTATTATAAACGAGGTATACAGGTATGCGTTGAAAAATGTAGACGTATACCGTGTACGCGTTGAAAATTACTAAAATTCCACTTGATTATTTTTTAAGATTGTGGTACAATAGTAGTATAGCGGAATTTGGAAAGAGAAAGTATGGAAACGTTGTTGAAAAATACGAATGCCTATAAGCTGCTTTGGACGGAGGGAAAGGAAAATCACTTCGGCCACGCTTATCTTTTGCAATTCGATGACGGACGGAATTTGAAAACCGCGCTCAAAACGTTTGCAAAACTCTTTTTTATGGAAAATGCAAACTTTTCTCGTATTGAAAAGCTCATAGACGAGGGCAGCTTTTCCGATTGCTTGTATTACCCTGCCGAGGATAAAAAGCTGACGGTAGACGATGCGGAAAATATCAAGGAAGAAAGCCTTTTAAGTCCCTTGGAGGGGAACAGAAAGCTCTTTTTATTAGGAGATTTTGCAGAGGCGAATCCGCAGACGCAAAACAAGCTGTTAAAGCTTTTAGAAGAACCGCCCGAGGGTGTGGTATTTTTACTTGGTGCAACGACGGTATTCCCCATTTTAACGACGGTGTTATCCCGCACGAAAAAACTGGAAATACAGCCCTTTTCCCCTGAAGAAGTCGAGGCGTGTCTGCTTCGAATTTACGGTGAAAAGTATGATAGAAAAACCCTTGCGTTTTGTGCGGCGGCTTCCAACGGAAACGTGGGCGAGGCACAAAACATTTTAGAGGGAGGATTTTTCAAAACCCTTTCAGAAAATGCGTTTTCCCTTGTTTTATGCGAGGATTACAAGCTTCCTGTCGCAGTTAAAAACGTCGGTGAAACCAAGCATAAAAAGCAGCTTTTATCCCTTCTTCGATTGATTTTTAGGGATGGGCTTTTACTTAAAATGCAAGCGCAAACGGGTATAAACAACGAAAATCTGTTGCTTTTGAAATCGGAAAAAGAAAGGCTTTTCGAGGTGGCGGAAAAATACACCCTTTCCACCCTTCTCTATGCGCAGGAAGAAATTTCAAGCGCGGAAAAGCAGGTGCAATTCAATGCGGTATTTCCGCAGTGTATCGAGCTTTGTATGGCAAATATCCGAGAAAATAACAACAATACAAAACAAAAAGAACTATAAGGAAAGGTTATGACTAAAGTAGTAGGAATTAAATTTAAAAACGGCGGAAAGCTGTATTATTTTTCCCCGAAAAAGGGAGACGTATACGAACGGAATATGGCGGTCGTCGTAGAAACGGCTCGGGGGTTGGAATACGCATGGGTGGCGTATCCCGAAAAGGAAGTAACGGACGATGAAATCGTTTCGCCTTTGAAGCCGATTATCCGTATCGCAACGGAAAAAGATAAGTCGTTTTACGAGGCTTGCGAGGCAAAAAAACCGCAGGCAATGCAAACGTGTAGAGAAAAAATTATCAAACACGGCTTGGAGATGAAGCTTGTGGACTGTGAATATGCTTTCGACGGCACGAAAATCGTATTCTATTTCACGTCGGCAAATCGCGTGGATTTCAGAGAGCTTGTAAAAGATCTTGCCACCACCTTCCATACCCGTATCGAGCTTCGTCAGGTCGGCACGCGCGACGAAACGAAATACCTCGGCGGCATCGCGCCCTGCGGCAGAATCTGTTGCTGCGCAGGCAACATGCCCGAATTTAAAAAGGTGAGCGTGAAAATGGCGAAAACGCAGGGCTTGTCCTTGAATCCAGGTAAAATCAGCGGACTTTGCGGAAGACTGATGTGCTGTTTGAGCTACGAAAACGATTATTATGCGGAAGCGAGTAAAAAAGTACCGAAAATCGGCTCGGAAGTAGGCACTCCCGAAGGTAAAGCAATCGTTGCCGCCGTGAATATGCTCAAAATGGAAGTAAAGGTGAAGATTGACGATAAAAACGGCGGTTGGATTTGGAAGGATTACCCCGTTTCGGAAATCAAATTCAAGCGTCCAAATCAACCTGAAAAACAAGAAAAGGACGATGAAACAGACGAGCTTCCCGAAGAATAACAAAAAAACACCGCACAGCAAAAACGCTATGCGGTATTTTTATACCGTAATACGTTACTTTAACAGGGCTTTCTTCCCTTGTTTTCTTGATAAAAGATATTTAACGACCGCCGCGCCGATAATAATTACGTAGCCGATAATGCTGTATACGTCGGGGAATTCCGAAAGGAACACAAAGCCCCAAATCGCAGCGAAAATCACCTGTGAATAATCGTATACCGAAATATCCTTTGCAGGTGCGTGCGCATAAGCAGCCGTCACGGAGAACTGCGCCGCACTTGCGGCAACGCCCGCGAGTAATAAAAAGAGTACTTGGATAAATTCCATCGGCTCGTATTGCGCGATTGTAAACGGCAGCGCAACCAAACAAGAGAACGCCGAAAAGAAAAACACAATCATAGCGGAACGTTCTCCCCGAACGGATAAATACCGCACGAAGGTATAAGCAAGCCCTGCTCCCAAACCGCCGAACGCTCCTATGAGGGCAGGTACACTTTTGGATATATCGAAAGAGGGCTTTACCACAAACAGCGCACCGCCAAAAGCAACGGCGACAAGCAGCCAATCCTTCCAAGACGCCTTTTCCTTTAATATAAAGATAGAAAAGATAATTGAAAAGAAGGGCGCGAGCTTGTTTAAAATCGACGCGTCGGAAATGTTCATGTGGTCGATTGCGTAAAAATTACAAACAATCCCTATCGTACCTGCAATCGAGCGGCCGAAAAGAGCAGGCAGACTTCCTTTTTGCATTTTAAAAGAACCGCTTTTAAGAAGCAGGATAAAGCCTACGAACGCAGCGACTAAATTTCTAAAAAAGGATTTTTGAAAGGTGGGTAAATCCCCGGCAAGGCGCACGAATAAGCTCATGAGAGAATAGAAAAATGCCGAGAGAACAATAAAGAAAATCCCATAGAACAAAGAGGAACGATTTTTAAATGGATTTTTTAATTTTTCCTCTTTCATCTCGGACATGGGTGCCTCGTTTTCCAAATATTCAGTTGTTTTTGATTTGGAAAAACCTTTTTTCATAGTACTATTATTATACTCCGTAAATCAAAAAATGTAAACAAAAAACCGACCGCTTTTGCGATCGGTTTTTTACAATTTTCAAATCCCTAAGATTACGCGTTGGGATAAACGCTTGCTTTTTTCTTGTCTTTGCCCATTCTTTCGTACCGAACTACGCCGTCAACCAAAGCGAACAACGTATCGTCTTTACCGATACCAACGTTCGTGCCGGGGTGGATTTTCGTACCTCTCTGGCGAACGAGGATGTTCCCTGCGAGAACGGACTGACCGTCGCTGCGTTTCGTACCAAGACGTTTCGCTTCGCTGTCTCTACCGTTGTGGGAAGAACCGGTACCTTTCTTATGAGCGAATAAACTGATAAAAATCATCTTTATTTCTCCTTAATTTCTAATTTTTGTTTCCCGAAATCGGGACGCGGTGCATCAAAGTTTAATTAGAGTTCAATCTTTTCAACTTTAACTGCGGTGAAGGGCTGTCTGTGACCCTGCTTCTTACGTTCGTTCTTCTTAGCTTTGTATTTAAAGACGATGATTTTCTTCGCCTTATCCTGCTTAACGACCGTAGCGGTAACCTTTGCGGATGCAACTTCAGCGCCCGTCTTGATACCGTTTTCATCTGCAACCATAAGCACTTTGAAGGAAACAGATTCGCCTTCTTTCGCTGCGAGCTTTTCAACTCTTACAACGTCGCCTTCCGCTACTTTATACTGCTTGTTGCCGTTATCGATAATCGCGTACATAAGTTTTTTACCTCCTCTTTCCAGTCTCGAAGAAATTTTCCAAGGCGCAGCGTTTAAAAAAATGCTGACTTAAAAAAGCCCGTTTCTATCGGCTCGACTATTACTATAACATATTCTTTTCAGCTCCGTCAAGCGTTTTTTAATCAATTTTCTATATTTTTTGCCTTTTATACATGTTTTTTGGAATCTTAACCAAACTAAGAAAAAGGAGAAAAGCCATGGAAAATAGAAATTTTAAACAAACGGAAGAAGCCCTTGCGGAAATCTACCGCAACGCCCAGCTCGCACTCGTTTCTATCACCGATATTTTGCCGAGTGTCGAGGATGAGGAGGTTCGCTCAGAGCTGCACGCACAATACGAGGAATACGAGCGTTTTTCCGCAAAAGCCTCGATGCTTGCACGGGACAAGGGCTTGGAGCTTAAAGAGCCGAATCCCTTTAAAAAAGCGATGATGTGGGGCTCGATTAAGATGAACACACTTACCGACAATTCACGTTCGCATATCGCGGAAATGATGGTGCAGGGCACGGTTATGGGAATCACGGCGCTGCGCACGACCGCAGGTGAGCTTTCCCCCGACGGAAACGAGTCGATTATTTCGCTTATCGAGGAAATGATTGCAAAGGAAGAAGAGTTTGAAAAACGCTGGAAAGCATATTTATAATATATAGAAGGTAGCAAAAAACGCCGAGCGGAGTATTTTATCGCTCGGCGTTCATTTTATTCTCTATGTTTCTTCGGCGTTACAAGCACCGTCTTATAGTCGGTATAGGTAACGAAGCCTGCTTTTCCACCCTTCGGTTTTTTTACGAATTTTCGCTTGCAGTAGTCTACGGGAATCTTGTCCCCGTCCCGACCGTCCGAGTAATACGCACAGATTTCCGCAGCAAATAAAATTATTTCATCTCGTACCTGCCCCCCATCTATTGCGATAATCACGTGAGAGGAATGGTATTTTTGCGTATGCAGCCAAAGGTATTCTCCGTCAGCGGCTTTTAACAGTCGGTCGTTTTGTACGTTATTTCTCCCCGCGTAAATCTTTACGCCGTCAAGCTCGTATTCACGGAAGGGGATAGGCTCTTCTTTTTTCTTACCGCCTGCACGTTCTTTCGGCGCGCGGAGCAAGCCCATTTCGATAAGCTCCGTTTCAATTTCCTTTAAATCCACAGCCGATTCCGAAGCGATAATCGAGGAGAGTACGCTGTCTGTGTAAGCAATTTCTCGTTCCTCTTTTTCCAGCATCGGGGTAAGAATTTCCTTTGCGCGTTTGTATTTATTGTACGTTTTAAAATACCGCTGTGCATTTTTCGAGGGGGATAACGTCGCGTCTAACGCGATTTTTATTTTACCGCCCGATTCAGAATACCAATCGTCGAGCTCTACCGAGCTCATGCCCCGTTCAATGCGGTATAAATTCGCCGTCAAAAGCTCGCCCTTTATACGGTATTCCTCCGCTTTTTCCGCGTCTTTTAAGCGTTCGAGGGTTTCTTGCAGTTTTTTCGTTTGTTTCTTTTTTAAAGCGCGGACGCTGTTTTCCAGCTTCCGTTTTCTATCCTCAAAGCCCTTTTTGCTTTCTTTTGCGGTGAAAAACTCATCCTCCGCCTTGTTGAGCGAGGGCATTTCCACGCCGTTTTCTACTTGGAACGCAAAAAAGTCGGTGGCGATACCGTCAACGATTTTTAAGTGCGGGCGGTTGGGTTCGTTTTCCGCAAACCAACCGACAAAATTCCAAAGCGGGATTTCCGCTGCGGAAGACAGGCAAGCGGTTATGCCGCCAGCCTTTATCGCCGCTCGGCGAACGAGCTCCCTTGCCGTAGGCAGAGCAAGCCCTGCAACGTTCTCAAATAAAAATACCGAAAGTCCCTCAATATCGAGAGTTTCCACATGGGTGGAATAGTAGTTTTCAAGCCGTGAACGAATACCTGCTCCGTCGAAAACGGAAATTTTGTCCTGTGGAGCAGGATAGACGTAAGTCGCCCCTGCAAGGAGTACGCGGTGGGAATCCGTCTCCAAAGTCGTCGTTTTCAGTGCGCCTAAAATACGCTCTTTTTCCGTTAAAACGACGTTGGAATACTTCCCCATCAGTTCGCATCTAAGGACGCGGTCGCATTCGGAAAAATCGGTGGTGCAATGCAGTACGATTTCGATAATACGTTCGAACTGATGTTGGCGAATTTCGAGGATTTCGGCGTTTTGGAGATGTTTGCGCAGGAGCATACAAAAATTCGGGGCCACAGGCGCGGGTTCTTTTTCGGTTGCGGAAAGACAAACGCGCGCTCCCGAAGCGTTTGCGCTTAAAATGAGTTTAACCGTGGATTTTCCTGTGTATATAATAAAGGTCAGCTCGTCCTTATTCACCTGCGAAATGCGGTTGATTTTCCCATGGACGAGCAAGGTATTCAATTCGGCTGCAAGTCGCCGTATATGGAAAGCGTCCTGGGGCATGAATTCCTCCTTTATTTTCCGCGAACGCGCCGTTTATCGGAATATAAGCCGCGCGGAATGCCAAAAATCGATTTCTTTTGCTTAAATTATACCGCAAAATAAATAAATTGTAAATAAAATCGGCGTAAAAACGCTTTATTTTCTTTGATAAATATGTTAAAATATCAGTTGTGCGCAGGCGTGCGAGGAAAAATCCTTGTTACCTGAGGCATTTTGAATACGAAAAATAAAAAATCAAGCTATATTGATCTTAGGAGAATTTCAAATTATGAAGTACACTACCAAAGCGGCAGAAAAAAGCACGGTAAAAATCACCATTAAATTTGATGGTGAGGAATGGAAAGAAGCGCAACAGAAAGCGTATCTTAAATTGAGAGGCAGATTTGCAGTAAACGGTTTCCGTAAAGGCAAAGCTCCCAAGAACGTTATCGAACACGCATACGGCAAAGGCGTATTCTATGACGAAGCGTTGAACAGCATGTTCGCAGAAAGCTACGGCAAGATTATCGAAAAAGACGCGAAAAAATATACGGTTGTCGGCGATCCCGACGTTTCGGTGGATAAGCTCGAAGACGACGGCGTTACGCTCGTTGCGGTTGTTCCTGTTAAACCCGAGGTAAAAATTTCCTCCTATAAGGGTATGAAAATCAAGGAATTCGCGTATACTGTTAAAGACGAAGAAGTTGAAGAAGAGGTTAAGCGCGTATTGGATAGAAACGCTCGCAAAGTCGAAGTTACCGACAGAGCGGCTGTTGACGGCGATATCGTAAACATCGACTTCGTTGGTACGGTTGACGGCGTTAAGTTCGAAGGCGGCGAGGCAGAAGGCTTCGACCTTACCCTTGGCAGCGGTCAGTTCATTCCCGGCTTTGAAGAACAGGTTGTTGGTATGAACATCGGTGAAACGAAGGACGTAAACGTTACCTTCCCCGAAAACTACCAGGCGGAAAACCTCAAAGGCAAAGCGGCTGTTTTCGCAGTAAAGCTTAACGGCATTCAGGCGAAAGAGCTTCCCGAGCTCACCGATGAATTCATCAAAGACGCAACGGGTAGCGAAACGGTAGCGGAATACAAGGAAAAAGCAAAAGAAAGATTGCAAAAGCAGGCTGACAGAAGATCGAACGACGCAACCGAGAACAGCATTCTCGAAGCAATCGCAGCGAATGCAGAAGCGGAAATCCCGCAGGCAATGATTGAAAGAGAAATCGACGGTCTTGTTCAGAAGTTTGAATATCAGCTCATGTATCAGGGCTTGAAGCTTCAGGACTATCTTGATTTCTTGAAGATCACGAACGCAGATTTCAGAAAGAACTACGAAGAGCAGGCGAAGAAGAACGTTATGAATCAGCTTGTTATTTCGCAGATCATCAAGGAAGAAAACATCGAAGCGACGGACGAAGAGGTTGACGCAAAAGTTGCTGAACAGGCCGCTTCCGTTGGTAAAGAAACCGAAGAATACAAGAAGAACATGGATCCTCGTCAGTTCGATTATATCCGCAGCGATATCGTAATCACGAAGCTGTTCGATATGCTCAAAGCGAACAACGAAATGTACAAAGAAGACTAAATAAACATACGGAGGGCGGCCGTTTCGGTCGCCCTAAATCAACGAAATAGGAGTTAGAAAAATATGGAAAAGAACGTTTTGATCCCCTACGTTGTCGAACGCACCTCCTCGGGCGAACGCACTTACGATTTGTATTCTCGTCTACTCGATGACAGAATCATTTTCTTAAGCGGAGAAATCAACGACGCAGTAGCCAACACCGTCGTTGCACAGCTTATATACCTCGAAGGCAAAGACCCTACGAAGGATATCAGCCTGTATATCAATTCCCCCGGCGGCTCGGTTTCCGCAGGTATGGCGATTTACGACACCATGAACTATATCAAATGCGACGTTTCCACAATCTGTATCGGTTTAGCGGCTTCCATGGGCGCGTTCTTGCTTTCGAGCGGCGCGCGCGGTAAGCGTTATGCCCTTCCCAACTCCGAAATCATGATTCATCAGCCTCTCGGCGGTGCGCAGGGTCAGGCGAGCGATATTAAAATTCAAGCGGAGCATATTCTTCGCACGAAAGCGAAGCTCAACCGCATTCTCGCGGAAAACACGGGCAAGGATTTGGCTACAATCGAGCGCGACACCGATAGAGATAATTATATGTCCGCAGACGAAGCGCGTAGCTACGGCTTAATCGACAGGGTATTTTTAAGAAGATAACCCACAGCCGTTCCCTTAAATCTTCTCCGCGCAAGATTCTTATGATTTTGCGCGGTGTTTTTTAAACGGAGGGGGCAGGTATGCGTTGAAGTGTGTTTTTAGTGTCAAAAATTACGTTTGAGCACAAAAACAAAAAGCTTTGCATACCATAGAGAGTATTATAAAAAATCAAAGACGTATAGTAAGTGTTTAGAAAACGGAAAATACGGTTATAAATGTTAGCGCAAGAGAGTGGCTTTTGCGCGGCGATTTTATCGCAAAACGGAGTATAGATTATGACGAATAAAAATCAACACTGTTCTTTCTGCGGAAAACCCAAAGACGCAACGAAGCGTTTGATTACGGGCCCAGACGAGGTTTGTATCTGCGACGAGTGCGTAGAGGTTTGCAGATCCATGATAGAAGAATGGGAAGATAAAACGGAAAAGCAGGAAGAAGTTCCTCTTAAAAAACCCGCGGAGATTAAAGCGGAGCTGGATCAGTATATCGTTGGTCAGGATAAAGCGAAGCGAGTTCTTTCGGTGGCGGTGTATAATCACTATAAACGCATCAATGCGACGGTCAAAGGCAAGAAAAAGGACGATGACGGGGTAGAGATTGAAAAGAGTAACGTTTTATTGCTCGGACCTACGGGCAGCGGTAAAACGCTGCTTGCGCGCACACTCGCAAAAATTTTAAACGTGCCCTTTGCAACGTCGGACGCAACGACGCTGACGGAAGCAGGCTACGTGGGCGAGGACGTGGAAAATATCCTTTTGAAGTTGATTCAAAACGCCGATTACGATATCGAACGCGCTCAGCGCGGTATCATTTATATTGACGAAATCGATAAAATTTCGAGAAAGAGCGAAAACGTTTCTATCACGCGCGACGTTTCAGGCGAAGGCGTTCAGCAAGCGCTTTTGAAGATTATTGAAAGCACGACGGCGAACGTTCCTCCGCAGGGCGGCAGAAAGCACCCGAATCAGGAATGTTTGCGCATCGACACTACGAATATCCTCTTCATTTGCGGCGGTGCGTTTGTCGGGCTTGATAAAATCGTTTCTTCGAGAAAGGACGATACGACGCTTGGTTTTGGCGGTAAGGTACGCTTGGGCGCGAACGAGTCGGATTATTCCGTGCTGGAAGACGTGAAGCCGCAGGATCTTACGAAGTTTGGTTTAATTCCCGAGTTTGTTGGTAGAATCCCCATTGTCGTAAACCTCGATCCGCTTGGCGAGGACGCACTGGTGAAGATTTTGACCGAGCCGAAGAATGCGATTATCAAGCAGTATCAAAAGCTGGTCGGCTTTGACGGCGTGAAACTGACGGTCGAGGATGAAGCGGTGCGCGAGATTGCGCAGACGGCGATTCGGTTAAAGACGGGTGCGCGCGGGCTTCGCACGATTATCGAAAGTGTCATGACGGAGGTCATGTATAAAATCCCCTCCGAGGAGAACGTCGAAGAGGTGGTCATTACAAAAGAATGCTTGACGAACGGCGAAACACCGAAGTTGATTTATAAACAGGCAAGTTAACCGCTCAAGCCTGTTTAAAATCGTAAAAAAAGGACTGCGAAAATCCATCTGCGCGGTCCTTTTATTTTTCGAACTTAAGCCCCAGTTTTTCTTTAAAAAGAATGAGGAAAAGATTTTTTCAAAATATAGTCTTTTTTCCTAAAAAACAGCAAAGGAATCTGCAAAACTGAGGTAGAAATTTTATTATAACACTTGACATACTGGAAAAAATAGTATATAATATAATAAATAGCCATATTTAGGAGGTTGTTTACATATGGAACTGACTTATAAGTCTAAGAAGAGCGCATGGAGTGCATTCTCTATTTGGACGGTACTTTTCTTCGGGATCATCATTCCCGCAATCTTTATTCTTGTACCGACGCTTTTGTACACAATACTTTTGGAACCTTATAATACGGGTACTATATCAGAAGATTTAGTAGGAATAGCAGAAACTGTTAAAGGAATCGTAGGGTCTATTAAAGAGATGTTCGTTGGATTAGGTCTTGTTACGGTTGAAGTAAAAACGTTCGGTATTATGGCAGGCTGCATAATCGGCGGTACGAGCTTCTTGTTGACGGTTATCATTACGTGGGTAAAGATTCACCGTGCTAAGCAGACCTCCTATGAATTCTATGACAGAACGCTTGTAATTAAAGAAGGCGGTATTTTTGCAAAAGGCGAAGAAAACCGTAGAATTTTCCTTATGCCCGGTATGAGCGTTTCCATTAAGCGCACGTTGAAGGGTAAACTCTTCGGTTATGGCGACGTAGTTCTTTCGATGGGCTTAGGCATTGCAGGCGAAGTTGTTATGGAAAACGTTAAGAAGCCTAAGAAGGCGAAAGCGATTTTGTCGAAGTACACGGCAGAAGCAAGCAGCATGCCCATGGTGGACGGTATGGGCTGCATGCCTTGGATGATGATGGGCTATCCCTTCTTCTACTAATTAAATAGGCAAAAACGCGAAAAAGCGTGATTATTGAATAAAGCAACCCCGAAAGCAGTTCTGCTTTCGGGGTTGCTTTTTATCTTCCATTTTTATATTCGTTGCGTACACGGTATACTTGAATTACATAGTTTCGGGCAAATATAACCACTGCTCGGGGCCGCTATCACGCAATAAAAGCGCAGGGTTTTTATATTTAAAAAGCAGTAGACCAAGCATATACAAATCTCCGCTGCAACCGCCGAGATGCATGGCAAATACAAAGCCGAAGATTATGTATAAATACACGTTAAAGAACGCAAAAACAATCGTAAGCGGAAGCAAAATTATCGTGAACAGCACAAAAGGCGCAATCAAAGCAAGGATTGCCGTTTTTCGATAAACGTACACGTTTGGCACGCCGCAATAAGCGCAGCTCCAACTCAACCCAAAGGTCAGCTTTTGCTTCGTCAACAGCTTATAGACAACGCCGTGCGTCAGCTCGTGCAGGATTACGTAGACAAAAATCCCAAGTAGTAAACCGCCTAAAAGAAACAACAGCTTCGGGAAATTTTCCAGCTCGTCCAAGCCAAAATCCTTAGCGGAAACGGTGCAGGCAAACACCAATAACATTCCAATTACAGGAAGCAGTGAGCAGAGGTTTAAAAGCACGCCCGTTTTTTTATTCGTTGCGTCTATGTGGTATACCTCGCGGTAGTTTTCAGGCAAACTCGTTTCACAAGCTTTCATGGCTTATTCCTCTGCGATGTCCGTCGCTTCCGCATTTTCCGCTTCTTCCAAAGCAAGAGCGGACGCAACCTCGATGACCGAATGGATTTTATTGAGCACGTCTGTTTTTCCGTAGCCCGTTTCCGAGCTTGTGGCAAGCAGATTCTTTTCCCCAAGATACAAATCCGCAGCAATGGCGCGAAGATGCTCTTTTAGTTTCATTCTCGACAGTTTGTCCGCTTTCGTGAGCACGACGGTGAACGGAAGAATATGATAGTTTAAAAACTCTATCATCTGTACGTCGTCGGCTGTGGGGTCGTGTCTTGAATCCACGAGCATAAACACGTGCGCAATCTTTTCCCTATCCTTAAAAAAGGCATCGAGGGTCTTTGCCCACTTTTCCTTTTCACCCTTGGAAACTCTTGCAAAGCCGTAGCCAGGTAAATCGGCAAGAATGAACGCACCGAAATCAAAATAATTCACAAGCCGCGTTCTACCCGGCTCGCTACTCGTTTTCGCAAGCTTTTTTCGATTTGCAAGCATATTGATAAACGAGCTCTTTCCAACGTTGGATTTTCCGCATACCGCAATCATGGGTTTATCGGGAGTGATAAACTGATTCGAACGCGCCGCAGAGGTGATAAACGTTGCGTTTTTCACCGTCAATAGCGGCTCGGTTTTTTCTTGTTTTTTATAGTTATTCTCGTACATGGCATACCTCTTTAAGGCGGGATATCAAC
>JAFUMY010000087.1 GCA_017482415.1 Clostridia bacterium | reverse complement strand
TATATCTTTTTCCTTAAGCAATTTTTTAAAAGCCATAACGTCCTCCTTTAAATTAAATCTTCCATACGACAACCGAGCGCTTGCGCAAGCTTTTTCAAGATACTTGCCTTAGGCTCTCGCTCTCCACGTTCATAATGCAAAATGGCTTCGTAGGTTACCCCAACCATATCCGCAAGCTTTTGACGTGATAAACCTTTTGCGTCTCTACGTTTTTCAAGTTTTGTCATACTGTTGCCTCCTTTTCTTTACTTTTCTGACATTTGTTTGATATAATTGCTTTAATAATAGGAGCTATAAAATGATCACTAAGTCTGAATACCAATTTTTAAAAGCAATTGAAGAAAACCCTTATTTAGATTACTCCGAAGAATACTTCAAACAATACCATTCTTTGGGTAAAAAAAACATGTTTTATTTCCATAACGATCAATTAATCGTTTTAGAAGACGGAAAACGTGCGATGGAAGAGTATCAATCACATCTAAAGCATCAGCAAAATGAATCAGAAACCTTGCGAATCGCCGAAGAATCAAACCAAATCGCAAAAGAATCAAATCAAATTGCGCAAGAGGCAAATCAAATATCCGAAAAAGCAAATCGATTAAGTCGTTGGGCTTTATTTATATCAATTCTCGGAATTGGAATTTCTCTTGCCGCGGTCATTGTCGCGATTTGTAATCAATAAATTCAACAGCCTTTCTATGTTGCAAATCCCTTTATAAATTTCAATCAACAAACATTTTTCCGCAATCCATACTGGCACTTTTGGCCCCTCATTCCCCTCGGGGCAAGATGTTGCATTAATATATATTTCTTCTAAAGAAGGCACATCAATAATCCCTTTATTCAATTTATCCAACGCCATTAAACGGAGCGCCGAATAATTTTTAGTGTCGTGCAATAGCTTATTTTCAATATGCGTTTTTTTATCGTTTACACTCACTGATACAATCCCCTCTACCGTTGCGCGGTGTTTTATATAACACCTTTTACGTGTAGTATAGCACCATATTTAACACTTGTCAAGCATTTTTCTACAATTTATCGAAAAAAAGTTGCAAATAAAACACAATTGCTCTATAATACGCTTGGAAGGGGGTGCGAATAATGGAAATCCAAGCACTAAAAATTTATTTAAAATCCAATAAAATTACCTACGAACAACTTTCTGAACGATCGGGAATCCCTCTAAATACCTTAAAAAATATTTTTTCAGGTAGAACCCCAAATCCTCGCATTGATACTATGCAGGCAATTGAAGCTGCATTGTGCCTTAATACTAGAGATATTAGCTTTACCGACGAAGAAAAAGCCGTAGGCATTGGAACCCACGGCACATCGTTGTCAGATGAAGAATGGGAAATTATCGAACTCTTTTCCGAGCTTAAACGCGTCAAAGGCGAAGCAACCGCTCGCGCCATCAAGACAATGATAAAATCCATTCTTAACGAAAAAAATTAAAAAATTTGAAAAAATTTCAAAGATAATTCCATTTATTGGTATACTTATCCGAAATTTTATGATATAATAAGGAAACAAAATACGAACATTTGTTCATATTTTCACTTATGAAAAGGGAGAAAGTATACCATGGAAAGGAGATTATCGGACGAATTAACGATGCTGACTACGCGTCTTATGATGTGTGCCAGCAAACGCGAGATTATCAACATTTCGGGCGAGTTCGGGAAACTGATCGAACGGGTAATCGAGCAAGAAGCAAATACGTATACTCCGCCCGAAAAATCAGTAACGGCGACCATTAAATTTACACGAGAAGAGGTCGCAAACATGGCAAAAACTTTCAAAAAAGAATTTATAGCTAACGGGCTTGTCGCACGCGTAATTAAACGGGAAAGTGGGAAAAACAGTTTTGTATATGAAATCCGTTATAGGAGAAACGGTTATAATATCACCGCTTCGTCTACCGATCTTGCGGAAGCTAAACGGAAATTTTTAGATAAAACTTCCCCTGAGAACCTTCGCGAATATTATGTAGGACAGGCCCCGTCGAACAACACCCCCACCAATTTCGAACGCTTCGCTTTATATTATTTTGAAACGTTCAGAAAGCGTAAAGTTGCCGCACGTACCTATTTAAACGATACTAATCGGCTCAAAAAAAACATACTGCCAGTCTTTGGTCAGCTGGATATAAAAAAAATAACTCCACAAAACTGCCAAACTTTGATTGACAGCCTTATGGAGCAAGATAAGTGCAAAACCGCCGTAGAGATTTATAACCTATTAAGTTGTATTTTCAAAAATGCCGTAGCTCACAATCTCCTTACTCGAAATCCACTTGATATCGTTATCAAACCAACCTACGACCAAGAACACGGAACCGCACTTACTTTACAAGAAGAAGCAGCTCTTGTAAATTCTTTGACGGGATCAAGATTTGACGTTGCAATCTCACTGGCATTATTCTGCGGCTTGCGTCCAAATGAGATTGCAAATGAAACCAATCCCCCTTCAATTAAAAATGGTTTTATTATCGCCGTCAATTCAAAACGTCATAGTAAAGACAAAACCATAATAGAGTACAAACGCATTCCCATTACCGATAAATTAAAACCTTTTATCAAAAATGGGATTCCGACTGTTCCACCGCTTAACGTGCTTCGAAAGCATTTTTCGAAGTTACTCCCCAATCACAAGCTTTATGATTGTAGAACCACATTTTATAGCCGATGCAAAGAATGCGGCGTGGATCAGCGTGCGTTAGATGAATATATGGGGCACAGTCTCGGAAAAATAGGAAACGCCTATACGGACTTATCCGACGAATTCCTTTTAAAAGAAGCCGAGAAAATCAAATATTAAAGCTATTTTGTTCCCCAAAATGTTCCCCAAACTATATCAAAATCGAATATTTTTCCAACAAGTTTGATAAAAAAATGTAAGAAATAATCCACACTTTTAATAAAAAGTGTGGATTAGTGGCTGGGGCGAAGTGATTCGAACACCCGAATGACGGAGTCAGAGTCCGTTGCCTTACCGCTTGGCGACGCCCCAATATGCAGAACTTCCATTCCTTTTACTTGCGTTATTTTATCAAACTTTTTTGCTTTTGGCAAGCGTTTTTATATGCTTTTTTCAAATTTCGTCAAAAAAAGTTTTAAGCTCTGTTTTTCCTCCCTGTTTTTTATTCTATCATAAAATTCCATAGGAGGATTATTATGTTACTTAGCGATATCACCAACAAAACCGTATCCGTCAATACTACCCCTCGCGGCATCTGCCGCGGGATCGGGCTGTCTTTAAAATCCCACGCTGTCCGCTATTTACTTTGCGCAAGCACGCAGGCGCAGGAAAACGCCATTGATTTTTCCGTGAACGTTTCCGCCGTTTCTGAAATCGGGGACACCATTCAACTTTCCAGGCTGCGCTCCGTCTTTCCCAAAAACTGCGTAAAAATTTTCATCGGCAGGCCCGTATATTCCTTTGACGGAATTTTTTTAGGCAAGGTCGAGGACCTCGAAATTCGAGAGTTCATCGCCACAAGGCTATTCACCGACCGAGGCGAGGTGTATCCCATCACCTCCGTCACCGCTTGCTCAGACGCGGTTATTCTCAAAAAAGAACCGCCCTATCCACTCGGTCAACGCATCCCTGCCCCCTTGCTTTACCTCTATACCGACAAAGCAGACAGCGTGGTGACCAAGCCGATTTTGCGAGGCGCGATTCAAAAGGGCGCGCTTGTAAAGCTCACCCTTTCCCTGCCCCCTTTTAACCTCGAAAACGAGCCGATTTTGAAAAGAAAATTTTTCTAAACGCCGTATTTTGCGGAAAGCTTCACGATTGTCGAACAGATTTCGTTCATAGCGCGAAGATCACTCGATGACCATTCCGTTTTATGAAGATACGCCGAAAACGCCGCCGTTAGCTCCTCCGTTTGCAAGCGTTCGGCAATGCTTAGCGGTGCATTTTTTAGTTTTTCAAGAAGCTTTCGCGCATGCGAAAGCCGCAAGGGAGCCCTATCCTGCGTTATTTCCTCGTCCGTCTGTACCTGTAAAGCGGTGTTTAAACGAGTACGCACGTAGGAATTCGAACGCTCGGGCAAGGTGTATTCCAGTTTCCGAAACACGGCTCTTTTTCGGCGTTTTCGATTGATGATTGCACCGTGAAAGGCAATCGCGCAAAACAATACGAAATAAACCGCGCCGCCAAGCACGGCAATCAGTGCAAGTGTCACGAGCCCTGCTCGAATGGACAAATCGCCGTAAAAAATCATAAGCACGCAAACGCCGCCAAAAATAAAGGCGAGCGCGGTATATACCCCCATATGCTTACAAAAATAGGCAAAAAACGCCGTCGCTAAAAAAATAAGTACCGCAATCAAAAGCAGCTTCCTCGCGCTTTCGGGCAAGCTTTTCAGAAAATCCCATTTCATTAAAAAAATACCTCCGAACGATAATGTTATTTACCGATCGAAGGTATATTTTTTTTCTAACAACGGCGAATTTTGTCTTTTATCGACGAATTTATATCATTCCACGTTCACTTGAAAGCCGCGGTCAATATTCACAATCGTACAGCGAATCTTCGACGGAGCGCATTTCAAAATTTTTGCCGTAGCAAGCTTATAAAGCTCCAACTGCGGACGGTAATGCTCGCGCAAATACTCCGCGCTGCCTTTCGAAAATTTATAATCGATGATCCGCACATCCCCATCGTCACCAAGCGCCAAAAGGTCGATTGCGCCTTGGAAAATCATTTCTTCCGTATCGGCGTTCGCCAAGTCGCCAAGCTCCAACCCCGCTTTCTTCGCATACGTGTCTTTCACGGGCAACAAAGTAATAAACTGTCGCTCTTTATAAAGGCGCATGCCATACAATTCCTTGAAAATCGGGTTGGATAATATCTCCATGAGTTTGGGGATAGAAAGTAGCTTCACCTCGACCATACCCCTTTCCTTTTCCGCTTGATAGGTCTTTTCTATCAATTCAGCAAGGCGATCTTTTCCAACAAAATGCCCCTCTGTATCGTAGAGAGAAGAAAAGTCAAAGCGCTCTAAAAAGCCATGGTACGCCGTACCTTCGTCCTTGCGTTTGGTATCCGTATCCTCTTCATCAAAAATGTGCTCTACCTCAAATTGCGCAGCCCGTCCGTCCATGGATTGCATAAGTGCAGTCGGCGTGCTTTTTATAGGTAAATTTTCATAGCCCGCATACGCGTATTTCCAAGCCATAGCCTCATGAATATCCGACACAAGCTGTGGATTGGGCGCATACACCATCGCCCTACGCTCCTGTTTAGGAAGATCGAACGGCGCGTCGTCAACAACGTATTGTTCCCAAACCGAAAAATCGGTAAACTCCGCAAACGAGCGAGCATATTTCACGTCTGCAATCGGCGTGCGCTCATCAAAAATCATATGCAGACCGTATTTCGCACGCGTGAGCGCAACGTAATATAAATTTAACTCGTCCGCAATTAAATTTTCCTGTTCCTTAACCTCGTACAAACGGCGAAGCAAGGTGGACGATTTAATCATTTTATCGGAATCAAACGCGCGCGGTGCAAGTCCGTATTCCTCTTCCACCAACACCTCGTCGTGGTCCACGCCACGGAAAAGCGCACTCAAATTGTCGAGAATGACAATCGGGTATTCCAAACCCTTTGAGGAATGCATCGTCAACACCTTTACCGAGTCCTCACCACCGTTTTCGCTGTATTCGATTTTATACTCTAAATCGCGAAGCTTATCCAAAAATTCATGCACGCAAAGCGGCTCAGGAAGATTCGCTTCTTCCAAGAAACGGTGGATTCGTCTAAGACATGCTACCCCGTTTTCACGTTTTAAGAGCTTGGTTTCCATATTCGTTTCCGAAAGAATCCGCATCAACAGTTCGCCTGCGTCTAAGATTCCCGAAAGCTTGCGATATTCAGAGAATTTTGCGTAAAACGTACAAAGCTTTACTGAAAGCTTGTCCTGCTTTTCTTCCGCGTATTTTTGGCAAGCCGTCCTAAAAAACGGTTCGTCCTTATACGCCAAACGTATATCGGTAAGCTCGTCCGCCGTTAAATCCCCAAGCGAGGATAACAGCGCACTGCAAAGCGGAACGTCCTGCTCGGCATTATCCAAGAGCGATAAAATATCGATTAGAGCTTTGATTTCGGAAAACTCGCAAATATTCACGGCGGCTGCCGCAGAAACAGGGATTCCCTCCGCCGCAAGCGAAGCAACCGTCACACCAATCTGCCCTTGTTTTTTTCTGGAAAGCACCGCAATATCCGAATAGCGCACCTCCCGATATTCCCCTACGTCGGGATCGTAATAACGCGCCCTGCGCTCATCCTCGATGATTGTGCGGATGATTTTTGCAAGCTGGCTTTCCTCCGTGCTAGCCTTTTTCGCATTTGCGCGGACGGAATATATTCCCCGCTCTTCCGCGCGGATTTTTTCAGCTTTGCCCAGGATATGGATACACACTCTACCGTCGTTCAACGCATACCTGCCCCCTCTCTCCATGCGAGAATCGCGGGCATAATCGACGTTGCAAACACGTGGCGTCATTGCGAGGGAAAACTGAGAATTGACCGCGTCCAGCACCTGGTCGGAACTGCGGAAGTTACGAGTCATCGCCAAGCTATTTCCCTCTCCGTTCTCAAATTCGCGTTGTTTTTCTACAAAGAACCGCGATTTACTGCCTCTAAAACCGTAAATCGACTGTTTGACGTCCCCGACCAAAAATAAATTTTCTCCGCTGATTAAAGATATAATTGCTTCCTGCACGGGATTCACGTCCTGATACTCGTCCACGAACACGTAACGGTATTTTGCACGGACTTCGGTGACCACCTCTTCCTTTTGCAAAAGTGCCAACGCTTTGTGCTCCAAATCGTTATAATCCAGCACGCCCTGCTCTGCCTTCAATGCGGAATATTTCTCGTCAAAACGCAGCAGGTACGCGGCAAGCGCCCCCGCCGTCTCTCCCGAGCATAAAAAGCGATTAAGCTCTTCCTTCCTCGTTTGCGTTTTACAAAGCTCGTCCTCATAGATTTTGACAACGCGCGTCTTTAAATACGCCAAGCGGCTGATATGCAAACGCTTTTCCTCGGAATCCTTTTGCGAGGAACGGTTGGTAGAAAATTTCGGTTTTTCAACCTGCGCCGCCGCAAAATAATCCACGGCGTTTGAAAAGGCGGTCAGCCATTCGAGAAGCTCGTTACAAAGCGCAAGTTGTGCTTTTGCCTCTACGTCGAGGAAATATGCGCGTTCGTCCTCAATCAACTCATAATAATATTGACATTTTTCATTCAGCTTCTTCTTTAAATCGGCGCAGATTCGCTCAAAAGTAGCCTCGTCGTAACCCGAAGAACGGGAAAGATATTCCTTATAATCCGCACGATTCCGCAGCTCGTCATACGCAGAAAGCAGGATACCACGCAAAGCCCGATCGCTTTTTTTGCGCCAATACACCGATAAGAGATGGGAAAACTGCGGCGAGCGTTCCTCGTAGCCCTCCTCTAAAAGCTCGTCCAGCGCCGCATTTTTTAAGGCAAGCCCCTCGGCATCATCGCCACCGATAATACGGAAGCCGTTATCGACCTCTGCAGCGTAAAAATGTGTTTTAATGAGTTTTGAGCAAAAGGAATGGATTGTGGAAATATCCGCAGCCGGTACGTCCGAAAGCTGTTTTTTAAGCATATTGCGACGTTCCACTTCGCAATCGGGCTTATTGATTGCATCAATCAAGGCTTTGCACAGTTTCTCTTTCATCTGCGCTGCGGCTTTTTTGGTAAAGGTGACCGCCAAAAGCTCGTCCACGCGGCAACCGGACTTAATAAGGCGGATGATTTTCTCAATCATAACCGTCGTTTTACCGCTTCCAGCAGAAGCGGATACGATTGTTCTGCCCTGCGCATCGATTGCGGCTTGTTGTTCTAACGTAAACGTCGCCATCTTACTCCTCCTTTCCATCACGTTCGAGCCGTGCAATTTTGGCAATCGAAGGCGCGTCGATTGACATTTCTTTTCTCGGTTTTGCGCTATCTTTTTCAAAGCCGCACATACCGCCGTATTTGCAATAGGTACAATTCCCCTCGTAGGGCGAGGGCGCAATATAGCCGTCCTTTAACTCCTTACAGCCTTGTCTTGCCACGAGTACGGAATAATCCAAAAAATCACGGAAGGTTTGCTCGTCCATAACCCGTTTTACGTTTGGACCATTTTTGCGTGCAGCAGGAAAATATGCGCTCTTTTGCGTTTCAGGCGCATTCGCAAGCGATTTATCCCCGCAAAGCAACGCTTCTTCGCTACCGTTTAAAAAGCCTTGCATACGGAATTTTCCCTCCTCGTCGCCATCGTAATTCACCGATGCAGGGAAATAAAAGACCCCAGCAGGTACGCGTTCACCCTTCAATTCGGACATGTATAACTCTAATTGCAATTTCCTGCCCGTATAATACGAAGCCGCCTGATCGTCAATCGAGCCCGTTTTATAATCGATAATACGGACGAATTTATCCGTGCCGTCCACACGGTCCACCTTGCCGTTGAAAAATTCGGTGGAAACGCTCGCTTCCGTCTGTTCCACTTGATAAGCAGAGCCCACCACCTGCCGATAGGCGGCAACCGCCACGTCCGCACCTTCTTTTAAGAGCTTGTCCGAAAAATATAAGCCCGATTCGGTATCCTGTTGCATTGCGTATACCGAACCCTTTAAAAGTTTCTCGCCCTCCGAAAGCGCAAACGCACGGAACTCTTCTTCCGTGGCAAAGCCGCGGCTTTGCTTGATTGTTTCTTCCAAAAGCTTATGGATAAAGTTCCCCGTATCAACGGCAAGCACCGCCGCCTCTTCGCGCTCTTTCAGCTTTAAACCGCGTTCAGCAAAGTGGCGGAAAGGGCAATCGAAATACCCCTCCAACGACGTCGGAGAAACCTTACCGTTCTTAAAAAACAGCTCTTCGCCGCGTTCAATCGATACCTGCCCCCCGTCTTTTTCAATATCCCCCTCTGCAATCAGCCCATTTTCTTTCAAGGCATGATGCAGGGAAGAAAACGCCGTTCGAGTATCCGCGACCGCCTTTTCATAGCGATTTTTCTCCACAAGAAGCTGTCGAATAGCAGGCGTAGCCACGGAGCAACGGTACTGGAAATCCTCTTTTGAGAGCTCTTTCTCCCGAGGTAGCTTTTTGCCGTTTTGCGCACAGAATAATCGGTCTATATATCGAAAAACATCACTAAGCGAGGGCTCATTGCCGTCAGCCGCCAAAGGATAAGAAAGATACAGACTATCCGTGAACGCACATAAATTTAAGCAAGCGCTCTCGCGTGAGCGAAGATTCACTTCGGCAACCGTAGGTTCTAACGTTGCCTGTATTTCCGTGAGGCGTGCAATTTCTTTATCGGATACGATTGCCGTGTCTGCGGCGCTTCTCGGCACGCTTTCCGTCATACCCATTGCAAAAAGGGTATGTGTCTGTCCGATTCGACTGTCCGTAATATCCCCGATAAATACCGCGTCTGATTTTAAGGGGATTAAAGAAATTTCCGTCGCGCTTAAACCGTCTTTTAAAACTGCCGCAAACTCCGCAACCTCCATTTCTTTATCCGCCGTTAAAAGCTCTGCCTCTGTAAGTACGCCTTCAAGTGCATCCCAAATCTGCGCGATATAGCCTTTCCATGCGATATCCGCAATTTCTTCTTCGAGTTTTTTGAGTTTATTCTTTACGTCAAACGCGGTCAAAATATCCCGCACCGCATTACAATAACCTCGACCATGCCCCCTTGATTTTATCTTTCCTGTCGCTTTTAAGACACGTTCTCTACCGCTAAGCAGCTTCTCGCGGTCAAAGCTTTCCACCGCTTCCCCCGTCTTAATTTCACGTTTCGCGCCGCCGCGATAATTGGCAAACTTCAATAAATAATTTCGGTATTCGTCGCTTTCGCCAAAGAATACGTTTTGCGTCAACGATTGTACGGACGCTGTCGAAAAGCGCTCCTTGACCGTGCGGAAGCAATCGAGCAAAAATCTACTGAGCGGATGACTTTTTAAAGACTTTTTCTCGTCGATAAAATATGGAATATTATATTCCCCAAACGCTTTTTTTAACGCCAACGAATATTCCGCGACGTTCGGCACGAGCACGGTAAAATCCCGATAACGAAGTTCGGGATTCTCCGAAAGTGCACGACGGATTTTCACCGCAACAAATTCCCCTTCCGCCGTTTTATCCTCCGCCTCGAAAATATGGAGATTGTTTGGCAATGGATTGGATTTTGCCATGGGGTTAAACAACCCTTTTCGCAAAATTTCCGCTTCGCCACTAAGCGGCTTGCCTAAGTTTCTCGGCTGTATCTTCTTATATTCGTCACAGACCTCACGGAAGGTTTCCGCGGCGCGGTTGGCATATATATCCTCCTCGCCCGTATAGAAGATTCCGATAACGTTGTCCGCCGTTTCTATCACCGCGCGAATCAGCTCTTTCGCTTGCTTCGTGAATGCGGTATAGCCAAGGAAAATAACGTTTGTGCCCGCCAACCATTTATGCTCCCGTAAAAGGGGCGGCAGCAGCGCAAGATATTTACTTTCGTCAAGATACCCCTCCGATGATAAAAACTTCAAATATTCGTCATAGATAAGCGCGAGATCGGATACCTTGCGTTTTAACATATCCTCGGGAAGAAGCGCAAGGCTGTCCAATAGCGTTTGCGGCTCGATTTTGGACGCGGCAAACTGCGCCAGAGTTTCATAGATACTCTGTGCGTTTTTCCCCACTGACGTTACGGAAGTGAAACACTGCAAGGCATTTTCACGTTGTAAACGGGTCATAATTTCCCCGACCGCCATAACCGAGCCCTGCTTTGAAATCGTCTTGGCATCCGTCTTTAAGAACCTCGCAAAGGTCGCAACGCCAGAAGAAAACGTACCGCCCACTTTTTTCAGCAATGCACGCTCGGCAAGTAGTGTCAATCTATCTTCGCAAAAAATGAGATTTCGCCCGCCCTGGGATTCGTATGCCGCTGCGTATTCCGCCATGAGCTCTAAGCATTGTGATAACGTATACGCCTTGATTACCGCGTTCATTTTCTTTCTTCTCCCTCGTTCATTTTACTTTATATCTATATTATAGCATAGTGATGGGTAAATTTTCAGCTTTTTTTCACAATATTTTTCAGGAAATCTTGATTTTGTTTTTACAAATTAAAAAGAATGTGCTATAATAATATAAATCGCTTATTTTTAAGCGATACTATAAGGCACATTTTATTTTGCGCCGATTACGGAGATTTCGTTATGAAAATGAAAAAACTTGTTCCCATTCTCGCACTTGTCCTCGGTTTATCCGCGTTCAGCGGCTGTACCAATACCGACCAGAAAATTGCGTTTGGGGAATATTGGAAATTAAATGCACTCACCCCGAACGATCAGTTCAAGGAAGCCCTCGTTTACGACGTTGCTTTTGAAGCGAATGCGACCAACGCCACCGACTATACCTTGGACTACAAGGGCACGTACACCACAAACCTTGCCACCGTTATTCAGAACGGCGAAACCACTTACGTCTATGAAACGGCGTTGGCGGTAACCGCCACCTACAATTTCAAGGGCGTTAAAAGCGAACATCAGGACGTTGTCCTTTCCAAAGTACAGTTCCGTGGCGCAACAGGCGCGTTGGAACCCATTCGCTCGGAAAAATACGTAAAAAGCACATCCCCCACCACGGGCTCACACGTCAACGTAACGCAGTGTTTCCAAGAATTCCATTACACCGTCGTCAATGATTACGCGGCTAAAACAAGCGTCGTTACCGACTGTGATAAGGACGGAAAAGCCTTACCTGCTACCGCTGAAACAAAAAACTTCACGTTTGAGGATTCGGATAAATATAACGTAATCGACAACGAACAGCTTTTCATTACGCTCCATGCCGTACCCGATACGGTAACAACAGGCTCGTTGCTTTGCTACAGTCCTTTTGCGAACCTTACGCAGAAAATCGATTTCACCTTCGCCGCGGCGGAGGGCGCAAAGTTTCCTTTCATCGACGGCGCCGAAAAACAAATCAACTACCGTCCCGTAACCATCACCTTGGACCAAAAAAATCCCGGTACTTCCCAAACCGCGTGGATTGCAACCATGGTCAATTCGCATAATAATAGCAATCACAACGTATTGCTGCGTTTGGAAACCCCCATTGCATACGATTTGGGTACGATGGTTTACAGCCTGAAAACGGCATCCTATTGATAATTATTTGCATAAAAAAAGAACGGCTCGCAATACAGCGAACCGTTCTTTTTGATTGCTTACTTTTGATAAACGGAAGGCTTTAATACACCAACGTAGGGAAGATTTCGATACTTTTCAGCATAATCCAAGCCATACCCGACTACAAACTCGTCTTCAATCGTGAAGCCCGACAAATCGGCGGTAATATCTGCCTCACGGCGAGCGGGCTTATCCAGCAAGGTGACAATAAATACCTCTTTCGCTCCTTTCAACAAAAGGAAATTTTTAAGCTTATACAAGGTATTGCCCGAATCGATAATGTCCTCGACAAGCAGGATTTCCTTCCCTGTAATATCCTCCGAAAGATCGGTAAGAATCTGGATATTCCCCGAGGAATGCGTCGCATTGCCGTAGGAGGAAACACGCATGAAATCAGTGGTGAGCGGAACGTTCATTTCCCTGATTAAGTCGGAAAAGAATACCGCACTCCCCCTCAAAATACAGACAGCCAAAGGGCTGCGGTCGGCATATTTTGCTTCTAATACCGCGCCGAGCTCCTGAACTCGCTTCGCAATTTGTTCTTCTGTTAAAAGCACGTATTGTACGTCCTCGTGAATACTCATAGCTTTCTCCTTGTCACTTTTTCTTGAGTGTAATATATAAAACCTTTTTCGTTTTTTTCGTCACTTTAACCTTTTCGGAAATCTCTACGCCGCATACGGCGTACACCTCGCCCCCGTCTCGTTCCGCAATCAGCGGAAGATAGCCACGCTCGGAAACGGGCGTTTTTTCTTCGTTGAAGAATTTTTTTAAGCTCTTTTTCCCACCGCCAAAGCGCAGAATGTAATCCCCCTCTTTTCGAAAACGAAAAACGGCGGTTTGAGGAATAGCTTCTTCATCCAAACACAGACCTTTCCATCCGTCCATGCCCATCCCTTTCGGCGTTTCAGAAAGAATAACCTCGTACCTGCCCCCGTCAAAGCCACTTAAATCAAACGGCTTCGCCTCTGGCTTTTGCTCGTTTTTCCCCTCTTTAACGAAAGAGAAAAAAATCCCTTCCAATCGCTTTTCGGCAATAATATTTTTAGGTAGCGAGAGCTTTGCACCACGCTCTAAGCCCTGCAACAAAAACGCCGATTCTAAATGCTGCGCCGTATAATCCTTGGATAAGCCCAAGCCTTTAAGCGCGAGGAGCGCCGCACGCGTAAACAACGGCTTCTTATCGCAAAACGCAACCTCAAAGCCCTCTTCCTCTTTTGATAAAAGCCCCTCGGCGTATTCGTATAACAGCTTATCGTCCTCGGACGTTAGAGTAGAAAAGCGCACGAGATTTTCCATTGCGCCAGGCACCGCTTCTTCGAGCTTTGGCAAAATTTCAAGCCGTAATTTATTGCGCGTCGCCTCCGTTTCGAGGTTGGTTTTATCCTCTCGATGGGAAAGCCCTTTTTCCCTTGCATACGCCTCGATTTCCTGCCTCGTCCAAGCTAAAAACGGACGAATAAAATAACCGTTCGTCGCGGACATGCCCCCAACGCCCGTTGCGGAAGTCCCGCGCGCCAAGCGAAATAAGACCGTCTCCGCTTCGTCGTTTTTATGATGCGCCGTGGCGATATAATCCGCTTTATTTTCCTCGATTATAGACTTGAAACAAGCATGGCGAAAATCCCTTGCCGCCGTTTCAAGGCTCGTTTTGTCTGCTTTGGATTTTTTAATGCAGTCCTCGGCAAAGGAATACATCGGCAAATCATACTGCATGCACAACGCTTTTACAAACTCTGCGTCTTGCAGGCTTTCCTCGCCGCGAATTCCATGCTCGCAATGGCAAACGGAAAGCGTATATCCGAAATTGTCGGCATTTTCATATAAATAGGCAAGCAACGCCGTCGAATCCACGCCGCCGCTGACCGCCACGCATATTCTTTTACCCGAAAATGCTCTCAAATCCATCATAATAGAAATAGTATACCACACTCTCAAAAATTTTGCAAGGATTTTACAGAAAAACACCCACCCGATTTATCGGGTGGGCATAGTTTTAATAACCGTAATCGTAAACCAAGGTATCGACAGTCTTTTTAAATTCTTGTTCAATGAACGCCGCAGCTCCGTCTTTAGGCGCCCTTGTAAAACAAATCTGCATTAATTTACCAACTTCGTCACGAGCAACGGACGAACCTTCGAATGCAGGGGGGACGAAATATGCGTCCACCTGCGCAAGCGATTGTTTAATGACGCTTGCCTGCAAATATTGGTTGCCGTCAGCTTTTTCCAAGAAATCTTGGTATATGGGATGCTCGGTCGCCGATTTGATAACGGGAGTATAACCACTCGTCACCGAGAACTCCGCCTGGAATTCAACGCTAGTCGTCAAATATTTCGCAAACAGCCAAGCAGCCGCCTGTTCTTGAGGGTTGCTCTTTTTAAAGAAACATAAGGAAGGGCCCTGCTGGATAACCGCGGGAGCTTCGGGATTTGCTTGTGGAAGCATCGCAACGCCTACCTCGAAGGGATATCCACTACTCTCTAAGGGCGGGCATTGGTAACTCGCGCCTGCGGACGAACCGATACACATATAACTCTTTATTCTATCAGAATCCGTTCGCGTAAAGATCTCAGACCCATAAGACCCTAAAATCTCCTTTGTCGTAAAGTAGCCTTTTTGATACCAATCCGTAAATCTTTCCACAAACGCGCGGTTTTCGGGAGTATTGAACAGGAACGGATTATCCGCAGTTGCCGAGGCATACGGCGTACCAAGCTGCTGCGTCATTGTGATAAACCAGTTCGGTTCATTATCATAAACAAATGGTATACAATACTTATCGATAGTTTTGATTTGTTCGCAAACCGTTTCCATCTCATCCCACGTAGCAGGAACTGTCAAATTATATTCCTCAAAAAACGTCTTATTGTAATACAGAATTTCGGTAGATTTCGGGAAAGGCAACGTATACGTTTTATCGTCGCCGTATACCTTACCCTCTGCATAGAAAGGAGCAATGAAATCGTCAAGCTGCGCCTGCGTATAGCCCATGGTTTCCGTATTGCCGTTCGCCATAGTAATCACGTCCGTGCTCGAAATATAATCCTCCAAAGTCAACGCCGCACCCACTTCATTATAAAGCACAACGTGCTCGGGATAGCAATACGCCATCGAAGGAGAATTACCGCCCGTAAGCTCGGTTGCGATTCGGTCGCGCACACTGTCGTAGTCCCCCATCGTCGTGTGTCTAATCGTTATATTAGGGTAAAGCTTATTGAATTTAGAGATATATTTATCCAAAACACTCCTCAAGTTTGCGCCCATAGCATGATAAAAGGTAACTTCTACTGCGCTACCGTCGTAAGGCACCGCCCCTTGCGGTTCGATTACATCACTGCCCGACGAGGAATCGCCCGACGAGCTTGAAGAGAATTCCGAAGAATCCTCGGAAGAATCGGACGAGGAAGCCATTGAAGAATCTATTGTAGACGATTCAGAGGAATCCTCGCTGCTCGACGAGCTAAAAAAGGACCCCGAGCCGCTCGACGAAGAACTGCCCTTCAAGGACGAGCCTTGTTCTTCACTTGACGAGGAGAACGCTTCGCTCGATAACGACGTGCTTTCTTTGGACGAAGAGCCGTTCGACGGTGTTCCGCAAGCCACAAAGCCCCATGCCATAACCGCGCTGAGTGCCAAGGCGATTACTTTTTGAATACTTTCTCTTTTCATATTTTTGCCTCTAATTATGATTATTTAGAAAGGTCTAAACCCACGATTTTGTTTGCAAAGAAGAATTTTCCGAAGATATATTTATCGGACGCGCTTTCGGTGAGCGTAACAATTTTTCCGTCCGAATAGTCGAGGTCCTCACCCATTGCAGGACCTTTAAATTCCTGCACGCACTTTTCAAGATAATATACCTTTGCGCCGTCGAGCGTCTTACCCGAATCGGTCGCTTCGCTTTCGTTATAGACGTAATAAACGGTATCCGTTAAGCCATACGACGTGGACATAACCACCTTTCCGTCGGGCGTGAAGCAGATTCCCTGCACCTTATCCCGAATCGAATAGATTTTATCGGGCTTCGAAAGGTCGTTTATAGAGTAGCGGGAAACGATTGCGTAATGGGTACCCTCTGCCGTTTCGTAAGGGTGCTCGGTAACGTATTTCCCGCCGTCGTGGAATTCTCCGACGTAGAGATAGCTCTCGTCCGTATACACAAACGAAGCGGAATTATTCACCTTCGTTCCCTCGTCAATGGAGACGGAATCGCCATTTTGCGCGTTCAAAACCGCGCTCGCGGAAAGGGTGTAAATTTTTTTGCCGTTTGCAATATACAGCGTACCGTTCGTATACGCGATACCGCCTGCATGGCCCGTGAAGGCTTCGCCGTTCGCTTTTTGGAGGGTTACGTAATAGGAATTATTCTCTTCGTCCGTCACGTAGATACGGCTCGCCGAATCGTCCTTCATATACCCCGAAACAAAATATTTACCGTCCGTTTCCGAAACCGCGATACCCTGGCATACAAACCCGTCGCCAAGCCCCGGATTTTCACAAAGGCTCGTTTCTTTTGCATAATAATCGGAATAGATGATAAATTTCCCTACGTTTAATCCGCCCCACGCCAGCACGAGCAAACCAATCACGCAAAGCAGGAATATGAGTAAAATTTTACCGCATTTTCTCAAAACCTTCATAGCTTTTTCCGCCTTTTTAAGATTTATATTGATATTATTATATAATATCCCTGCCGTAAAGTCAAGGAAATTATAAAAATACCCTTTCATAAAAAACGTGCCAAAGCCTTATTGGGCTTTGGCACACAAATCTATACCTATTTTTTTACGGATATTTCTCCAAACATAATCGCTTTTATACTCGAAATCTCTTCCGCCGTCACGCCGATTGTAAGCATGTAATTTTCCGTTTTTTCCTGCAAGGTGTCACCCATGTACGCGTTCAAGCGTTCCAGAAACTCCTGAAAATACTTTGAATACTCACCGCGCTGCGTATTGCGCTGTCCATACACTGAAAAGGAAGTCAATTCATAGTCTTGGATAAGCTCCGTCTCCGAAACGCCCAACAATGCGTTCAGCAAAAAGGATACCGTACCCGTTCTATCCGCACCGCCCGTACAATGCATATAAATAGGATAATTGTTCACGCCCGCAAGCATAGAGAATACTTCTTTATACCCACTTTGACGGAATGCGTCGGCATAACCGCCCAACGTTACGTATTTCAGTTCTGCATTTGGAATCAGACTGCCGCCGCAATTACCTGCCTCCGCAGGGGTACGGAAATCAATTTCCGTCTTAATCCCCAGCACTTCACTCATGTACGCCTTCCCCTCATCGGTCAAATTACAATCGTAAACGTCCGCAGGCAGCAGTGCTCCGCCGCGATAGAGCATGCCCTGCATAGTTCTTCTGTCAAACGAGGTTTCATAGTCTCCAAGATCCCGCACGTTATAAATCCCGTCGATACTCATAAATCGAGGACCAAGAGCCGTGGTTGTAAACGTGCTTTCTTCCTCTAAAATAGCTTCTTCGTCTTCATATGCCGTAACGCGAACGTAATATTTCGTCGCTTTATACAGATTATATAAAAGCAATGTCTTCTTTTTCTTGGAAACAGTTTGTATAATCGCATCTGAATAATCGGCTTTCGTTGCGTATTCTACCACATACTGTGTTACACGCTCGGAATCGCATTCGCATGTGAGTTTTACACTGGATTGCGCTACACTGACCCCTGAGGCATAGTCACCGACGTCCGCTCCTGCGCCCGCCTGTAAATATTCCTTGACTTCGTCTACGTAGGGATATATTTCCCCCTTAGGCGACGCAATCATCAGCGTTTCCTCCTCTTCATCTGTGGAATTTCTTGAATTCTTTTTCTTAGAGCTCTCTTTTTCACTGCTTACAATTTCCGATGCCGTTGGCGGTACCATCGCGCAACCTGAGCTAAGCCCGATTGTCAACATGGATATCCATGCGCACAAAAATACAATCGCTTTTCGCATAGCCATCTCCTTTGTTTTACTTATGCACAGTATAACATAAAAAAATGCAAAATTCAAGTCTTTTTTAAATAACTATTACTTCACTTTAAAAACCAAAGGAGGCGGAAAATCCGTAAGTGGTCAAACATGTGGTCAACCCCGATTTTATGGGCGACGGGTATCTACCCTTGCAGGGCAGGGCGTCGTCGCGCCGTCAATTTTCGTGCTATTTCCAACTACCATTTGCGGTCGCTCCTCGCGTGACCCCACGGTAATCCGCGGTTTCCGCGAAACTCGTCGACGAAACAAAAAAATAACGGACAGTCAATCGACTATCCGTTATTTTTGGTTGAGCAGTTTGTACCTATCTTGAACCGTGTTTAATTTACTTCTACCACATTTGACACAAGTTGTACTTCATTCTTTTTTTCCTGCATCAGTTCTTTAGTGCCGAGTAAAATTATTAATAATCCCCCAATTAATAAAACAAATCCAAAACCAATTTTAATACAATTTGCAAGCGTTTCAACGCTCTCGTTGAGTGCATCTATATTACTTGCCGTTGCGGCTGCTGCATTTTGTATCCCTGTATAAGCGTCGCCACCGTAACGCTGCCGTCCAACACTATAAGTGCTACCAAATTCTCCGTTTAAGACAAAACAAAGAATAGCAAAAATGATTGAAAGCACTCCTATGCCGATAAGTGTGTAATTAAAAATCTTTTTTATTTTTTGTCCGTTCATAAGAATTTTTTTCATTTTTCTTCCTCCTCATAAATACAATCATTGCAAACACTATCACAATAAAATTCAGGATCGGCAATCACCTGTCCCTTTTTAGTACAGGCAACTAAACCTCTTTGTTCGGCGCAATGTAAACAAATACATCTGCCGTCAGTCATTAAAATATCGCTTTCACTACCACAAAAACAACATTTCATTTGTAAAAACCTCCAAAATTTATTTTATGAAAACATTATATCCTACATTTCGTAGGAAGTCAACTATTTTCCTACAAAATGTAGTAAAATATTCTTATGAAAAATAATATTTTTGGGAAACGATTAAAAGAATTAAGAATTGAGAAAGGACTATCCCAACAAAAATTAGGTGAAGCGTTTGGTTTTTGTAATCAAACAATCAGCTTTTGGGAAAATGGGAGTCGCGAGCCTGATTTAGATACATTAGTAGAAATTGCGCATTATTTTGAAGTTTCATTAGAAGAATTATTAGAAGAAAATAAATAAAACACGGTTGCGTTTTGCAATCGTGTTTTTGTATGTAAAGTCTAATTTCAACTTTTTGAGGCGACGGGTATCTGCCGTTTCCGCCTTGCGGAGCCTCGGCAGGGCAGCGGTCGCAACGAACAAAACGATAGATATAATCGATACCGTTTTTGCTCCCTCGCGTGTAAGGAGCGTAGCGACGGAATAGCGAGCTTGCGAGCGTCAGCCTCGGTAATCCGCGCTTTCTACGAAACTCATCACCGAAACAAAAAAATAACGGACAGCCTACTGGCTATCCGTTATTTTTGGTTGAGGCGACGGGACTTGAACCCACGACCTTTTGGTCCCTAACCAAACGCGCTACCAAGCTGCGCTACGCCTCAATATGTCGCTGTTTTTCTCAAACAGCATAACTTATTAT
>JAFUMY010000086.1 GCA_017482415.1 Clostridia bacterium | reverse complement strand
TAATATAAATAGGCGCTTGCATGAAAGCGTCTATTTTTGCAGAGATGTCTGAGTGGTGTAAGGAGCACGATTGTAAATCGTGTGTAGGTCTGAAGCTTACCGGAGGTTCGAATCCTCTTCTCTGCGCCAACGAGAACACACCCCTTGTGGGTGTGTTTTTTCGTTGGCGCAGAGAAGAGTTTAAAGAAGCGCCGCATACGCGGAGGTTCGCGCGAGAAAGGGCGCAGCGAAAGGTAGAATTATGCGACGAAAGTATACGCCGTTTTGAAGCTTTGCTTGCACCGCAAGCAAAATCCAAGAACTGCGCCAATGAGAACACACCTCTTGTGGGTGTGTTTTTTCGTTGGCGCAGAGAAGAGTTTAAAGAAGCGCCGCAAGCAAAATTCAAGAACTGCGCCACAAAAAAAGAAGAGGATTCGAGGACGTTATAAAAAACAAGCGAGCTATTCGGCTCGCTTGTTCCATTTTCTATACTTATTTTTCTAAGGACTCATCTACGATTTCCGCGTCGACAGCATTGACGGAAACGCTCTTGATGCCGTTCATAACACCGCTTTTGGATTTATAGCCTTCCTCGCTCATTGCGATGCTCTCGCCGTTGGAAGCAATCAGACGGTAACGGTACAAGCCTGCTTTGTCGTAATAGATTTCGAATTTCGGGCAGGTCTTTGGAGTGGGCTTTTTCAAGGTCAAATCCTCAACCCGATCCTCCGCAATACACTTTGCGGCGTGTTTGCCAATGCTTTCCATGCCTTTTTTACAAGCGCTCTTGGTCGAATATACCTGCGAAGCGACGGCAATCTTTTCCTTGTTTGCCGCATACAAGCTGAAATTGAATGCGCCCGAGGGGGTCTTTTTGATAACGAATTTTCCCATAATTTTCTCCTTTGTTATTTCTATCGCTTTTATTATAACAGATTTTTTTCGGTTTGTAAAGGGGGAGTAAAAAAATATTTCTACAAAAAAACGGAACGTATTTTGCGTTCCGTCTTTCCTTTTATTCAGGGTTATAGCAATTACAAGCCACGCCGCTGGGCAAAAATCCCGTATCTGAGCATTTTGTACAGACGAACTGCGGCAAAAGCTGTTCTTCTTCAATTCCAAGCCGTTCTAAAATACTTCTGCGTTCTCGAAGCAACGTCGCTTTTTGTTTGGTAAGTACGGGCAATTCCTCAGGCTGGAATACCTCCGCTTTCGCAAGCGCGATTTCCATCTTCGAAAGCTCGGTGGAAAGTTCTTTAAAGCGTGCGTCCTTATTTGCTTTTGCTACGAACTTATCCGCGCGCACTTGTGCCTTTTCGCGGAGCAGAGCATAGTAACGCTCGCGGTCGGTTTTGGCGTTGAGCGCCTCGATTGCAGGGTTCACAAAAGTCCGTTTTATCGGGCTTGAACTCGTACCTGCCCCCCTTGAATCGGGTTCGGGAATGCTGTTCACCTCGTACACGCCTGCGTGTTTCCAGTCGGAGAGGATTTTGTTCATATAGGGGATGGGGTTTGCACTCGCCGCGCTGCGTTTTGCCGCTTCGAGAATCATTTCGTCGCTGAATTTCCAATCGTGCCACGTATGGATTAAAGACAGGTTTGCCGCATTGCCTCGGATTCCGCCGCAGATTGTGCGAAGCTTGGTGAAAAGCTTTAATTCGCTGTTCTTTTCCTTTAAGAATTCCTTTACGCCTTCGGCGGAAACGATACCGTCTGCAAAGAGCGAGGAAACAAGCTCGTGCATGGAATTAAAATCGCCACGCTCCGTTTTCATGCAGAAAAGGGCGATATCCAAAAGGGAGCTTTCCTCAAAACCGTAGTTATACCATTTTTCGACGTATTCGTCGACGTAGGGCGCGGGGTTTTGCACTTTTATACCCAGCTTTCTGCCAAGGCGGAAGGCAAGGCTTGTCAGCATTTCACGGTGCGTGATGTACGCTTCTATTTCCGCTGCGTCCGTTTTACCCTTTTCAAAAAGCTCGGTTAAGGTGATGTCGAGGGAATTCATCGTGCCGCGTTTGAGTTTTTTTGCCGCAGTGAGGATTCCGTCTTTCGTGAGCCCGAACGCTTCCGTCCATTTGGTATACAGCTCGTAATCGGCTTCGTCGGGGGTGTGCTGATACGCGGACATGGCGGTGAAAATTGCCAGAAGATCCCCCTCGTGGGCGTTGTAGTTCGAGAGCTCCTTTTCTACCTGTTCATAGGTGGTAAGTCCGTTTCGAATGAGCTTTTTCGCCTTATTGAATACGTAGGACGGGGAAACGTTTTCGCCTTGCTTATTGATGCAGTATTCCGCAATCAAGAGGAATGCCTGCGGCTGTATCGTGTTCTCCTCCAAAAAATGCATGTACTTGATATAGTCGCCAGGGGAAACGAATTTCCCGACCTTTTGCATTTTGCGCTGTAATTCTTTATTGAAATCGGCATATTGCTCATAGCGAATCTTTTTCGGTTTCCCGACGGTTGAACGCACGGGCAGATACTGTACGGTAAGAGGGTCCTTTGCGAGGATTTCGACAAGGTCGTAGTCCTGCCAAAACGCAAAGGCTTCTTGAATTTTATCCTCGGTGGTTTTCAGTACTTCTGCCATGGCGCGGACGCCGAAATCCGTATCGGTGTTTTCGCAAAGATACAAGCCGTAAAGATAGACCTTTACGGCAAACCCGTCCGCTTCGGGCAGGTATTTTGTGATGAATTTGTTTTCGACAATCGTATACGCATTGTCGAAGTCTTTGGAAAAGGAACAAAATGCCATGGTTTTTCTCCTGAAAAGCGCGAAAAACACACGCGTGATTTCCGAAATGAAAAATTACGAAAAATGCGTGTTAATTTTGAAAAATTTTCATCTTTTCGCGCTCTTTTCTTGCTTTTTAGAAAGAAATAGTATATAATAAACTAGTATAGTTATTTACTCTTATACACGAGCGTAAGTCTATTATACCTTTTTTCGAGAAGAAAAGCAAGGTGTTTTGCACCGCTTTTGAAAATTCCATCGAAAAATAACGCTTTAAGGCTGGTTCAACTTGGTCTTGAGCGGCTACCCAAAAAAAGGAGGAGAAACAATGCGGATACTGCACACGTCGGATTGGCATATCGGAAAACGTCTGATGAACCGCTTGCGCCTGGATGAACAAGCGGAAGTTTTAGACGAGCTCATTCGCATTTGCGAGCAGGAGGAAATCGATCTCGTGTTGGTTGCAGGGGATATCTTCGATACCTACACGCCTTGCGCGGAAGCGGAAGACCTGTTCTTCTCCAAGGTCAAAAGGCTTGCGGAGGGCGGCAGAGCCGTCTTGATTATCAGCGGCAACCACGATGACGGAGTGCGTTTATCGGCGGCGGCGCCGCTTGCCGAAGAGCTCGGTATCTATATCGTCGGGACTGCAAGACGCGCTTTACCCGTCGGTGGGAAGCGCGAAAGAGCTTATCCCGTTGCTTCGGGCAAAGGCTATGCAATCTTTGAAGATTCAAGAGGGGAACGGGTATTCGTTTCCACCCTGCCCTATCCGAATGAGGCGAGGTTTAAAGAGGAAAAATCCGAGCTTCCCTACGTCGAACAGATGCGCAAATGGATTGAGGAGGGGGAGAGCGGTAACGTAGATAAGCTACCGTCCGTATTCATGGCACATATTTTCGTGCTCGGCGGTTTAAGCTCGGACGGGGAACGCGAAATCGACCTTGGCGGCGCGCGCGCAGTGCCTGTCGATATGCTCCCGAAAAGCGATTATATCGCGCTGGGACACTTACATAAGAAGCAGCGCATGGGCAAAGGGGAATGTTATTACAGCGGCTCGCCGTTGCAATACGCTTTCGATGAAAAACCCGATAAGTCGGTCAAGGTATTCGATTTGACAAAGGCAGGGATTTCGAGGTTGAAAGACGTACCGCTTACCTCGGGCAAAAAGCTCGTTCGCTTGGAAGCGGACAGCGCGGAAAACGCCATGCAGCTTCTTGAACGGTACCCCGATTGCTTGGTGGAAATGAAGCTGTTATTATCCGAGCCGTTGACTTCAGCAGAGGCGTCGGCGCTTGCAGCGAAAGACAACCTCGTTTCCTTGGTTTCGGAAATCCAAACGGATACGGAGATTGAATTCGCCTCTCGAAAGGGCATGTCGGATGGGGAACTGTTCGACGCGTATTACAAAGCGAACTACGGGTCGGAGCCTTCGCCCGAACTGAAAACTCTGTTTTTAACCACGCTTGCGGAGACGGAGGAAGGCAGATAATTTGCAGGCGAACGAAGACGTAAAAGGAGGCGGCGTATGAAGCCC
>JAFUMY010000085.1 GCA_017482415.1 Clostridia bacterium | reverse complement strand
TTATACATTTCTTAAAAATCCCTGCGGAATACAAGGGAAAGCCTGTGAAAAAGATTGCAGAGGGTGCGTTTATGTGCCGCCTTGCACTCATCTCCGTTACATTGCCTGAAACAATAGAAGCGATTGGGGAAAGAGCATTTGCAGATTGTTATAATATTACGGAGATTTGTAACAAGTCTGCGCTTGATTCCACGCAACGCTTTGACCATGGTGAGGTATTTTTGCACGCAAAGCACGTTTACAGCGAAGAGGATGCAAGGAAAATAGATACGGACAAAGCCGGATTTATTACGTATGAAAATTGCTTGATAGGCTATTGCGGCGTCGAAACGGAATTGACGATTCCCGACAATATTACGGCAATCAATGCGCACGTATTTTCTACGATAAAGAATTTGAAGAGCGTTGTTATTTCTGACGATATTACGTTTTTGGATTCTCTTACCTTTGCAAACTGTTTTACGCTTGAAAAGGTTGTAATTGGTTCTGGCGTTATAGTGATTCAACCGTATTTATTTGGCGATTCTCCGTTTGAATCGGATACGATTGAAATAATTTTTGAAGAAAAAAATGGTTGGTCGGTTGAAAACGACGAAGTAACGAAAATAGACGCTTCTGATTTTGAGAATATGTCAAGATTACGGGACTACTTTTTCGAGGAATATCTTGCAGCTACGTGGAAACGAGAATAATATCAGGGTTTTCCATCATAAATAGTGGAAAACGTTTGCTTTAAAAAGTTTTATATGGTATAATCTTCAAGATAATATAATTTATGAGGTGTTTTGATGTTACAAGTTACAGGTGTTTCCCTGCAATACGGCAGTAAAAAGCTGTTCGAAGACGTCAACTTAAAATTTACAAAAGGAAACTGTTATGGTATTATCGGCGCAAACGGCGCAGGTAAATCTACCTTCTTAAAGGTGCTTTCTGGGGAAATCGAGCCTCAGAAAGGCTTCGTTTCCTTGGATAAAAACGAGCGTATGTCTGTTTTACAGCAAAACCAAAACATGTACGACAACGAGACGGTTTTGCGCACGGTCATGATGGGTTACAAACGTCTTGTTGAGGTTATGGATGAAAAAGATGCATTGTATGCAAATCCCGATTTCTCGGAAGAGGACGGCATTCGCGCGGCAGAGCTTGAAAGCGAATTCGCAGAAATGAACGGTTACGATGCAGAGTTCCAGGCTGCACAGCTTTTGAACGCCCTTGAAATCGGTGAAGAATGGCACTATGCCTTGATGAGCGATTTGGACGCAAAACAAAAGGTACGTGTATTGCTTGCGCAGGCACTCTTCGGGGATCCCGACGTATTGCTTTTGGACGAACCTACGAACAACTTGGATATTAAAACGGTTAGATGGCTGGAAAACTATTTAATGGATTTTGAAAACACCATTATTATCGTTTCTCATAACCGTCACTTCTTGAATAAGGTTTGTACGAATATCTGCGACGTCGACTTTGGTAAAATCAATATGTACGTGGGTAACTACGATTTCTGGTATCAAACGAGCCAGCTCCTTGCACGTCAACAGAAGGAACAAAATAAAAAGGCAGAGCAAAGAGCAAAGGAATTGCAGGAATTCATTGCGCGCTTTGCGGCAAACGCTTCGAAATCCCGTCAAGCTACCTCCCGTAAAAAGGAGCTTGAAAAGCTTACGATTAACGATTTCAAGCCTTCGCTTCGTAAATATCCGTACATTGATTTCAAATTTGAAAAGGATATCGGCAATGATATTTTGATGGTAGAGGGGCTTTCCAAAGAAGGATATTTCGCTGATCTTTCTTTCACTGTGCAACACGATGAAAAAATCGGTATCGTTTCGGATAAGAGCACTACGCTCACCATGCTTTACGATATCTTAATGGGAAAAGAACAGCCCGACAAGGGTACGATTCGTTGGGGCAAGACAATCAGCGTTTCGTATTTCCCGCAAAATAATAACGAGTATTTCCAAAATTGCGACTTAAATCTCGTTGAATGGCTTTCGCAATATTCTAACGACCATTACGAAGAATATCTCCGCGGTTGGCTCGGCAGAATGCTCTTCTCGGGCGAAGAAGCACTCAAAAAAGCAAAAGTGCTTTCTGGGGGCGAAAAGGTACGCTGTATGCTCGCAAAAATGATGCTTGAAGGTAGCAATTTCCTTATTTTTGACGAACCCACGAACCACTTAGACCTTGAATCCATCACTGCTCTCAATAACGGTTTAAGCAACTATAAGGGTTGTATGCTGTTGACGTCACACGACCAAGAGCTTATGAACACGGTTTGTAACCGTATTATCGAAATTAACGACAAAAAGACCTACGACCGTCAGGTTACTTACGATGAATACGTTGACGAAACCCATGCATAAACTCTACAAAATATCATAAAATTAGGCAAGTACCGTTTGAATATCGGTTACTTGCCTTTATTTTCGTCATTTTTCGACAAAAATAAAACATTTTGCGCAATAATATTTCCTTTTTTGAGAAAATATTATTGAATATTGCTCAATATTCGTTTACAAATGGAAAAATTTGTTGTATAATAGGGATACAAAAGCGCTTGAAATACAATTTTTAATAAGGAGCAATATTATGAAAAGCTATTCAGTAGTAATTTTGGAATCAAATGCGGCAATCGTATCACAGCTTAAAAGTAGTTTGGCGGAGGAAAAGAACTTAAACGTCGTATATTACGGCGACGACGGTGATGAGGGAATCAAGCACGTTCTTGAATTAAAGCCTGATTTGGTAATGGTAGGGGTGTTTTTAAAGGGAACGGACGGTTGTGGCGTTGTACGTGAAATCAAGAAGACGCATCCGGAGATTAAGGTAATTGCGATGGGGATTCCAAACGATTCTTTAATTGAGAGAATCATGGGCGAAGGAGCGGACTATTACTTAAGCAAACCATTTACGATTTCCACGGCGATAGAACGAATTTATGAAACGGTACATAATAATGATGGAAAAGAAGCAAAACAAATTGTTGAGAAGAGAAAACCGCTAACCATAGAGGAAAAAATCAGCGAAATCTTCATTTCTATCGGAATTCCGCCTCATATTAAAGGATATGGTTATTTGCGTGAGGGGATTAAAATGACGATTGAAAAACCCTGTATTATAAATAGTGTGACCAAGGAATTATATCCGTCGATAGCAAAGAAATTTTCCACGGCGCCAAGCAAGGTCGAGCGTGCTATTCGTCATGCGATTGAGGTGGCTTGGAATCGAGGTAGAATCGAAGCAATCAACGCCATATTCGGTGCGAGAATCTATTTAGGCACGGAAAAACCGACGAACAGTGAATTTATCGCACTTGTTGCAGACAAACTGATTCTTGAAAAATTGGTTTAACTCGCTGATAGATAAAAAAAGAGCAATTCAAACGAATTGCTCTTTTTTAACTTTCAATTAGTACATGCCGCCCATGTCACCGCCACCAGGGGCGATGGGAGCAGGAGGGGTGGGGATATCGGTTACGATGCTTTCCGTCGTCAATAAGGTGGAAGCAACGGACGCTGCATTTTGTAATACAGAGCGGGTAACCTTTGTCGGGTCGATGATACCGCATTCAACCATATCGCAATACTTATTGTTCAATGCGTCGAAGCCGTAGTTTGCTTTCTTAGAGGAAAGGACTTTATCAACGATAACCGAGCCGTCAAGACCTGCGTTCTTTGCAATCTGTCTAATCGGTTCTTCCAAAGCCTTTAAGACGATTGCCGCACCAGTTTTTTCGTCGCCGTTCAAGCTTGCAACCAACTTTTTAACGGTAGGAACAGCCGAAAGAAGGGCGCTACCGCCACCAGGCACGTAGCCTTCTTCAACTGCTGCACGGGTTGCAGCCAAAGCATCGTCGATACGAAGTTTCTTTTCTTTCATTTCAACTTCCGTAGCTGCACCAACGCTGATTACCGCTACGCCGCCAGCAAGCTTTGCAAGACGTTCTTGTAATTTTTCACGGTCGTAATCGGATTTCGTTTCCGCAATCTGTGATTTGATAGCGGTGATACGTTCTTTAATCGCAACAGCTTCGCCTGCGCCGCCAACAATCGTAGTGTTTTCTTTATCTACGCGAACGCTCGTTGCTCTACCAAGCATATTGAGCGTAACGTCCTTGAATTCCAAACCAAGGTCTGAGGAAATCACTTCGCCGCCCGTAAGCACTGCGATATCGCGGAGCATTTCCTTTCTTCTGTCGCCGAAGCCAGGGGCTTTTACCGCAACCGAATTGAATACGCCTTTCAGTTTGTTTACGATGAGTGCTGCAAGTGCGTCGCCCTCAACGTCCTCAGCAATGATAAGCAGTTTTGCGCCTTGCTGCGCGAGGGGTTCGATAACGGGAAGGATTTCTTGCAAGCTGGAAATCTTCTTATCCGTAATCAAGATGTAGGGGTTTTCCATGACCGCTTCCATCTTATCGGTATTCGTTACCATATAGGCGGAGGCATAACCGCGGTCGAACTGCATACCTTCAACGGTATTGAGCTCAGTATTCATGGATTTGCCTTCTTCTACGGTAATAACGCCGTCTTTACCAACGATTTCCATTGCTTTTGCAATCAATGCGCCAACTTCTGGATTGCCTGCGGAAATCGATGCGGTTTGCTCGATAGCCTTGTTGCTTTCAACAGCCTTAGAAATACTTTTAAGGTGGGCTACCGTTGCGTCTACGGCTTTCTTGATACCTTCTTTCAAAATGATAGGATTTGCGCCTGCTGCAAAGTTTTTCAAGCCTTCGCGAACGATTGCTTGTGCTAACACGACAGCAGTCGTGGTACCGTCGCCTGCAACGTCGTTGGTTTTTGTGGAAACCTCTTTAACGAGCTGCGCACCCATGTTTTCAAACGGATCGTTAAGTTCGATTTCTTTTGCAATCGTTACCCCGTCGTTTGTGATAAGGGGAGAGCCGAATTTTTTATCGAGAACAACATTTCTGCCTTTGGGGCCGAGGGTAATTTTAACCGTATCAGCCAAAACATTTACGCCGTTTTCAAGGGCTTTTCTTGCGTCTTCACCATATTTAATCTGTTTAGCCATATCTATCATTACTCCTTAATATTCTTTGATTAGTCTTCTACGATAGCAAGGATATCGCTTTGCTTGATAATCGTAAATTCTTTTCCGTCGACTTTAAAATTCGAGCCTGCATAATTCGAGCAGAGCACCTTGTCGCCAACCTTAACCTGCATTTTAACTTCTTTACCGTCAATGATTCCACCAGGGCCAACTGCTACAACTTGGCAGGTCTGCGGCTTTTCCTGCGCAGAAGAGGGAAGATAGAAACCGCTTTTCGTTTTTTCTTCAACGGTTACGCTTTCCACAACAACTTTGTCGAATAAAGGTTTGATATTCATAATACGTCCTCCGAGCGGTAAAAAATACCGCAATTATTTTTACCTTTATATTATAAACGATTTTTACGGCAAGTCAAACAAGAAAAAAGGAAAAAAGTGGATATTTTTTAACTTTTTTAGAAAAAATAGCCCACGTATCGTAAAAATCTTTTATAAAGAATTGATTTTCAAAGAAAAAGGTGATATAATTATACTGTTATATTATGTCATACGCAAGGAGATTTTTATGGCAATCAACAAATGGGACAAACGTTTTATGGAGCTTACCGAAACGGTTGCAAACTGGTCGAGCTGTTATCAAGAAAACCGCCACGTCGGCGCGATTATTGTAAAAGATAAACGCGTTATGACAACGGGCTACAACGGTGCGCCCGCAGGTATTAAAAGCTGCGAAGAAAAAGGGGAATGCCTTCGCCGCAAGCTCAACATTCCAAGCGGTACGCAGCACGAGCTTTGTTTTGCAGTGCACGCAGAGCAAAACGCTATTATTCAAGCCGCAAAATACGGCATCAATATCAGCGGCGCGACTTTATATTGTACCCACCAGCCTTGTGTAATATGTGCAAAAATGATCATTAACGCAGGTATTAAGCGGGTCGTTTATAAAAACGGCTACCCCGACGAGTTTTCGTTGCAGCTTTTTAATGAAGCGGACGTCATCGTCGAAAAATATATCGAAGAATAATCAATCAAAAGGAAGGAATAGAGTATGAGCAATCCTATTGTAACGTTTGAAATGATGAACGGAAAAACCTTTAAAGCAGAGCTTTACCCCGAAAAAGCACCGAATACCGTCAATAATTTCTTGTCTTTGGTCAACAAAGGCTTCTACGACGGCATTATTTTTCATCGCATTATTGCAGGATTTATGATTCAAGGAGGCGATCCCCAAGGTCAAGGCATTGGCGGTCCCGGCTATCATATTAAAGGCGAATTCAGCGGAAACGGCTTTAAAGGGAACGATATCGCGCACGAACGCGGTGTTTTGTCTATGGCTCGTGCGCAGCATCCCGACTCCGCAGGCTCGCAATTCTTCGTTATGCACGACGATGCGGATTATCTCGACGGACAATACGCAGCTTTTGGTCGTGTGATCGAGGGTATGGAAACGGTAGATGAAATTGCAAACGTTAAGACCGATTGGCACGACCGTCCTTATGAAGAACAAAAAATGAAAAAGGTAACGGCGGAAACCTTCGGCGTTGCTTACGCAGAGCCCGTAAAAGCATAAACGAGGAATATATTATGACGGATAACAGCGTTTACAATAACCCTTTAAGCACACGTTACGCCAGCAAGGAAATGCAGCATGCTTTTTCCGATGAAAAGCGTTTTAAGCTTTGGAGAAAGCTTTGGGTTGCGCTTGCGGAATCGGAAATGGAATTGGGGTTAAATATCACGCAAGAACAGGTTGACGAGTTAAAAGCTTACGCGGAAGATATCGATTACGAGCTTGCGGAAAAATTTGAAAAAGAAGTTCGCCACGACGTAATGGCGCACGTTAAGGCTTACGGCGCGTATGCAAAAAGTGCTATGCCCATCATTCACCTTGGCGCAACCAGCTGTTTCGTAGACTGCAACGCAGAGGCGATTATGCTTGACGATGCGATGGGGATTGTCCTTAAAAAGCTCGTCAACGTTATGGACAAGCTGAAAAAATTTGCGCTTGCTTATAAGGATATGCCTACGCTCGGATTTACCCATTTACAGCCCGCACAGCTGACAACGGTTGGCAAACGCGCAACCTTATGGCTGCAAGACCTGGAAATGGATTACGTCAATCTTGTACACGCGAAGGCGCATATCAAGCTTCGCGGCGTAAAGGGTACGACGGGTACGCAGGCAAGCTTTTTGGAGCTTTTCGACGGTGACGAAGATAAGGTCAAAAAGCTGCAAGAGCTGGTTGTACAAAAAATGGGATATGACAAGGTTTACGGCGTTACGGGGCAGACCTATCCAAGAAAACTCGATTATAATATCCTTTGCGTTCTTTCCCAGATTGCGCAAAGTGCTTATAAATTCTCCAACGATATTCGTATTTTACAGAATATGAAAGAAATTGAAGAGCCGTTCGGGAAAAACCAAATCGGGTCTTCTGCCATGGCATATAAGCGTAACCCGATGCGGTCTGAACGCATCGGCGGACTTGCTCGTTACGTGCTTTCCTTGCCGATGAACAGCGCGATTACCGCATCCACGCAATGGTTCGAGAGGACCTTGGACGATTCCTCTAATCGCCGTATCGTCAACGCACAAGCGTTTTTGGCAGTAGACGCAATTTTGAATATTTATATGAACGTTGCGGAAAATTTGGTCGTGTACGATAAGGTTATCGAAAAGCATATCCGCGCTGAATTGCCGTTTATGGCAACGGAAAATATCATGATGGAATGCGTTAAAGCTGGCGGAAATCGACAGGAATTACACGAAAGAATCCGTGTATTGTCCATGGAAGCAGGTAGAAACGTTAAAGTGGAGGGCGGTGAAAACAATTTGTTGGAACTCATCAAACAAGACGAATTGTTCAAACCTGTTTGGAATCGTTTAGACGAAATTCTCGACGCGAAAAAATTTATCGGCAGAGCGCCTTCGCAGACAGTAGAGTTTATCGAGAATGAAATTGAACCCATTTTGAGAAAACACGCAGATTTCCTCGGGGAACAAGGCGACGTTCGCGTTTAATAAGGAGAAAAAGATGGCCAAGAAAGTTTATAAGGAAAAAGAAACTGTAACAAAGACGAAAAAAGTGCAAACGTTTTCCACCGAAACTTCTAAAACTAAGAAGATTATCGGTGCGGTTATCGCTTCGGTTTTGGCGCTTGCAATCGTTGGAGGTGTTATCGTTTTAGCAATCAGCGAAGCAAAAAAGGACAATCCTGCTTCAAGCTCCATCCCTTTGGGTAATGATTTTGGTGGAACGCCCGATGCAAATCCCGACGATGACGATAACTGGACGAATAATTATTAAGACGAAATATGGTTTATGAAATCGCGGGTTTACGCGTCCGCATTGAAAATAAATACGAATATACCGACGCGTTTTGTAAGGAATATCTTGCAAAGGAACAAAATTTGCCAGTAGATATTATTGCAAAGGTAACCGATTCGGAAATGGAAGCAGAAAAACAAGCTTCTCCAAATTTCTCCGATGGGTATATTGAAAATATCTGCTTGTATCGTAGCTTGTGTTTGCAAATTCCCGCTTTCAAACGTATGCTGATGCATTGCGCCGTCCTTGAATACGAGGGAAAGGGATATGCGTTTTTAGGCAAGAGCGGAACGGGTAAATCCACGCACACGAAGCTTTGGAAACGGTATTTAAAAACGCCGACTATGATTAACGGCGACAAGCCCATTTTAGAAGAAACCGAGAACGGCTTTATCGCCTACGGAACGCCTTGGCGCGGAAAAGAGGGCTGGGGCACAAACGCTTCAGCGCCCTTATGCGGTTTATGTTTTTTAGAACAGGCGAAAGAAAATTCCATACGAAAGCTCACGCCGTCAGAAGTCTCGGGAAGATTATTTCAACAGATTTTAATGCCAAATGAAGAATCAGCCGCGATTGCGACCTTGGAGCTTACGGATAAGCTGATTATGCAAACGCCTGCGTATTTATTGCGCTGTGATATTTCCGAAGAAGCTGTCAAGCTTTCTTTTGAGGCGTTAACAGGGTTAAAATACCATTATTGAGGAAAGATTTATGAAGATTAAGAAAGGATTTATTTTACGTGTTGTCGGCGGGGAAAACGTCGTTGTTCCCGTTGGGGAATTGAGCAAGCAGTTCCACGGCATGATCAATTTAAACGAAACGGGTGCGTTCATGTGGAAATTCTTTTCCGAAGAGCATACGATTGAAGAAGCGATCGACGCACTTTGCGCAGAATATGAGGTAGAGCGTGAACGCGCGGCTGCCGATGTACAAAAGTTTGCAGACGTTTTGATTCAAAACGCTTTTATCGAATGATGCCCGAAAAACAAACAATTGAACAAGTCCTGTTCGACAAAGGGGTTTATATAGGACCGACCGTTGGGATTAGTATGCTTCCAATGCTGAAAAACCGTCGGGATACGATTGTTGTGCAAGCAAAAACCGAGCGTTTAAAGCCGCTCGACGTTGCGTTATATAAACGTGGCGATGCATACGTATTACACCGTGTTTTAGAGGTGAAAGAAAAAGGATATATCATTCGCGGAGATAACTGTTATACGGATGAACAGGTACCCGAAGAAAGCGTAATAGGCGTTTTGACGGAGTTTTTCCGCAAGAATAAGCACTTTTACTGCACGGATGAAAAATACCTCAAATACGTAAAAAGACGCTTGAAATACTATAAACCGCGTCGATTTTTCGTTCTTTGCAAAAGCTACGTGCGTGCAGGAATTAAAAAGGTTTTAAGAATTTTTAGAATTAAAAAATAAAGAGGGATAACATGAAAGCAAATCAAGGAGGAAGGCTTTGGCTGAAAAAAGAAACGGGCGCCTATAAGACGTCCATTTTCGCTTTGACCGTTCTTTCGGTTGCAGTTACGCTGTTTTCCTTATCCTTTGCATACCTAGTTCGTTATCTTATCAATAGCGCGTCAAACGGTCAAGAACAACGCCTTTGGATATTTTCAGGGCTTTTAATTGGGCTCTTGCTTTTTAAAATTCTTGGTAAAACCTTAGAAAACTTTTACGCCGAAAAGCTTCGCGCAAAAATGACTACGGAGCTTCGCACAAAATTGTTCTCAAAGCTTTTGCGTTCGGATTATGCAAAAACGTACGCCTATCATAGTGGAGAATTGATGAATCGACTCACAACAGATATTGGCGAAGTTTCTGCATATACGGTAGGGCTGTTACCTGTCATTGCAGGGATTGTGGTTCAAATCATCGGTTCCATTATAGCTCTTATAACCATTGACCCGTTATTCACGCTAATTTATGTTGTAGCAGGTACCTTGTTTGCTGTTGCTACTTCGCTGTTTAGAAAGAAGTTGAAACAACGCCAGAAAGAGGTTTTGGAAACAGACGGCGCATTCCGTGCTTATACCCAAGAAAGTCTCGGCTCGATTATGACGATTAAGGCGTACGGCGTGGAGGAGAAGTCCGCGGAAAAGGCAGCGGCATTCGGCGAGGGATATTACCAAAAACGCATGGCGAGAAATCGCTTGCGTGCGTCTATGTCAGGCTTGTTTTCCTTATTAAGCAATTTTGGTTTGATTTTTGCTATTGTATGGTGTAGCGTAGGAATATTAATTGACGAAACGCCCGATTATGGAGCTATGATGGCTGCGGTACTGCTTTTAATGCAATTACAGTCACCGCTTTCTTCCATTTCAACCGTTGCACCAGCGTACTACGCACGACTTGCTAGCGGTGAGCGATTGTCGGAGATTGATGAAATTCCTGTGGATAATGCCATCGAAGACCTTGAAAATGGACAAGAAGTTTATAACACACTTTCTGAAATTCGTTTTGAGGGAATCCGCTTTACCTATGGTCGAGATATAATTTTTGATGGTGTAAACGCCGCGTTTAAAAAAGGGGAAATCGTTTGTTTGACAGGGCCTTCGGGGGCAGGAAAATCAACCGTATTCAAGCTATTGCTTGCAGTATTTAAGCCTACGGACGGTGAAATTTATCTTGACGGAGAGAAATTAAATGCAAAGCACAGAGGGCTTTTTGCTTACGTACCACAAGGCAATTTCCTATTTTCGGGTACAATTTATGAAAACTTGACCTTTTTCTCAATGGAAAAAGATTCGAATTTACTTAATGAAAAGATTGAAATTGCATTGAAAGCGGCTTGTTGCGAATTTGTATATGAGCTGCCCGAAGGTTTATCCACACAGTTAACCGAACGTGGGGGCGGGCTTTCGGAAGGTCAATTACAGCGATTGGCGGTTGCACGTGCTCTTTTGTCTGAGCGGCCCATTTTGCTCCTTGACGAAGCAACAAGTGCGTTGGATTCCGAAACGGAAAAAACACTTTTGGAGAATATTAAAAACCTGCAAAATCGTACCTGTTTAATTGTAACCCACCGCCCGGCGGCATTATCGATTGCGAATCGAGTGCTGACGGTAGATAATGGAAAAATCCTCTAAATTTAAGCGAAAACGCCTACGAAAAACGTAGGCGTTTGTTTTATTTAATACTGCTTCTATACTCACTGGGGGTCATGCCCACGTGCTTCTTGAATACAAAAGCAAAGGTGGAAATTGAGTCAAAGCATAAAAGGTCTGAAATTTCCGCAAAAGATTTATTTTTACGAATGAGCTTTTTCGCTTCGTCAAGCTTTAATTTTAAATACGTTTGATAGATACTTTTTCCTGTTTTTTCACGAAAAAAGGTGCAAAGCCGAGTCGTTCCGTAATGCAATTCATTGCTCAAATCACTAAGCTGGAATTTACCATAAATCTTGGAGTTCAAAATACGAACAATTTCGTCTTGCAACTCGCTTGAATCGGCAATTTTTGAAACGAAAAACTCTTGAGTTTGCCGTTTGTTTTGCGAAAAGCGTAAAAGGTAAATCAATAAGTTTTCCAAAGTATTTTTGATGATTTGTTCTCCGCCTAAATTCGGGTTATCCTTCAGTTTCAATTCGTTTAAGTGCGGGTCGAAATCGGGCAAAGCAAAGGTATCTTCTGCCTCTGACATAATATTTTGTAAAAGATACCGATATTTTTCGGGAAGAGATAGCTTTTTGTCTGCGAAAAAGTTCATGGATTCCGAGCGGCAAGAAAAGGAAATAATGAAAAGGTTCGGTTCCTTGTTCCCGCTTTCGACAAAATGCGGTTGGTTGGGTTTAATAAAAAGGATTTCACCCTGCTTTAATTCTAATTTTTTGCCATCGATTCCAACGAATACATTTTCCTTATCCGCATAGTTGATTTCCCAAAAATCGTGTTGTTCTCCAGGGAATACGTAATTCTTTTCCAACGCCTGATAGTGTATTGTAACGATTTTCTGTACGTTAATCAGGTTGGAAATCTTATGCATATAAAATTTTTTCTGTTCAAATTTTTGTTCCATAGACATATTATATCAAATCTTTTATTCCTTGTAAATTATTTCAAGGGAGTATTTTAATATTTCAATTAAATAAATCGTGAAAGAATACCACATAACGGTGAAAAAATTTCTATTGAAATTTCTTAAAATATAGATATAATAGAAGAAAAATCCAAATGGAGAATAATTATGAGCGAATACATGCATTTATATAAAGATGTAGCCGAACAGTTTTGTTTGGTAGGCGACGTTACGGAAATCTGTCCTTACGGTGAAGGGCACATCAACCAAACTTTCTTGGTTACTACGACGGAAAAACGTTATATTCTTCAAAAGATGAATACGCGCGTATTTACCGACCCCGACAGTCTTATGGCGAATATCTGCGGTGTTACCGAGCATTTGCAGGCGCGCGGAATTGAAACGCTGAATGTTATCCCGACGAAAGAGGGTAAATCCTTCTTAAAGGGAGCGGATTGCTACCGTGTATACGATTTCATTGAAAACACCGTTACCTATCAAAAGGTTACGGATAAAGAAGTATTCAAAAATTCTGGGAAGGCTTTTGGTGAATTCCAAAACTATCTTGCAGAATTCGATGCTTCAAAGCTCACGGAAACAATTAAGCGTTTCCATGATACACCCAAACGTTTTGCGGATTTTAAAGCGGCTTTGGAGGCGGATGCTTTCAATCGTGCGAAGGATTGCCGTGAGGAAATCGAGTTTATTTTATCTCATGAGCCCACTTACGGCATTGCAATGGCGGATTTAAAATCGGGCGCACTGCCTTTGCGTGTAACTCATAACGACACCAAGCTTAATAATATTCTTATGGATGAGAAAACCGGGGCCGCTCGTGCGGTAATCGATTTGGATACCATTATGCCTGGTTCGATGCTCTTCGACTTTGGTGACTCCATTCGTTTTGGCGCATCTACTGCGGCGGAGGATGAAAAGGATCTTGATAAGGTTCATTTTGATATTGAACTGTTCCAAGCCTATGCAGAGGGTTACTGCGAGGCGGTAAGAGACAGTATTACGGATAGAGAAGCGCAGCTGCTGCCTTACGGCGCATATTTGATGACGATTGAATGCGGTATGCGTTTCTTGGCTGATTACCTTTCGGGCGATACTTATTTTGCAACGAAGTACGAGGGACACAATCTTGTGCGTTGCCGTACGCAGATCCGTTTGGCATCAGAAATGGAAGCAAGCTTTGAGGCTATGGATAAAATTATTGCGGAAATCTTGAAATAACAGCAATTGATATAGCGTTCCATTCATTTGGATGGAACGCTAATTTTTTTTATTTACTTGATTTTAGACAGAGAATATGTTATAATTTATAACGATGAGGAGGTATCCACAATGACAAAAGATTCGTTTGGTAAAAATAATTGGTTTATATTGATTTTATTCGGATTGATTGGGCAAATCGCTTGGTCAGTTGAAAATATGTACTTTAATTTATTTGTCTTCGAAAAAATTTCGCCTAACCTGGACGCGGTAACACTGATGGTGCAATTATCGGGGATTGCGGCAACCGTCACAACCTTAATTGCTGGTACGCTTTCCGATAAAATAGGCAATCGCAGGAAATTTATTTCTTATGGATATCTGATTTGGGGTATCACCGTTGCATTGTTCGGGTTTATGGATAAAAACAGCGTCCAAGCACTTTTCAACACAACGGCAACGAAAGCCGTTACAATTGCTTTGGTGGCGGTCGTGGTCGGCGATTGCATTATGACGTTATTCGGCTCTACCGCAAACGATGCGGCGTTTAACGCTTGGGTAACCGATAATACAAAGGAAAGCTTCCGAGGAAAGGTTGAAGGCGTTGTTTCCGTATTGCCCTTAGCTGCTATGCTGATTGTAGCAGGCGGTTTCGGTATTTTGGTTGAATTTATCGGTTATAAAGGCTTGTTTTTGGGGCTTGGCGTAGTGATTACCCTCTGCGGTATCTTAGGGATTTTTACAATCCAGGATAATCCGATGCTCGAACGAAAGGGCACGATGAAAGATATCGTTTACGGCTTTAAACCCTCGGTCGTAAAGGAAAATAAGCGTTTATACGTTACTTTGGCGATTATGGGCATCTACGGAATCGCTTGTCAAATTTTCATGCCTTATTTGATTATTTATATGAAGACCTATTTAGGCTTCTCCACGGTGGAATACAGCATCGTATTTGGTCTTGCAATTGTCATCGGCGGAGCCTTGAATATTTGGTTTGGTGGAATTACTGACCGTTTGAATAAAGCGACATTAATGTACGTTGCCGCAGCAATCTTTGCGGTGGGCTTGCTTGGTATGTATTTTGCGCATTTCGAGAATAAAACCGCAACACTGATTCTCTTTGGAATCGCAGGCTTTGTCATGATTACGGGGTATATCCTGATTTCCGCGCTTTGCGGTGCGCTTACGCGTGATTATACGCCTGAAAAGGATGCGGGAAAATTACAAGGCATACGCATGATTTTCAGCGTTTTATTGCCGATGCTGTTGGGTCCGATGATTGGCAACACTATCAATAAAGCGGCGGCGATTCCCTTGCCCGATTTAAACAGCGCAGACGTTATGACCACGCAATACATACCTGCGCCAGGGATATTCCTTGCAGGTGCAATCGTTGCGACGTTAATTTTTGCTTTGATTCCGTTGCTGACGAAATTGACAAAAAAACAAACGGATAAAAATGAGGACTAAGATGAGATTAAAAACAAAATACCAAATCGGAAAGATTCCGCATGGCGAGCATCCGTTACCTCAAGCCGAGCGCAAAAATTGGCTCTGTTTGAACGGCGAATGGCAGTTTTCAAAATTAGATATCCATGGAAATACTGCCTACGAGGGCAAGATTCTGGTTCCATTTTCTCCCGAGACATTAAATAGCGGTATCGAAGAAGGCTTTGCGCTTCTTAGCGGTGAAAAGCTTGTCTATGCGCGTACTTTTATTGTAGCAGAGAATTTATTGCTTGGATTTACAAGACTTCGTTTTGGTGCAATTGATAGCGAATGCGAAGTGTTCTTAAACGGAAAGCGCGTCGGAGGACATAAAGGCGGCTTTACTGCTTTTGATTTTGACGTCAGCCGTGTTATTCGCTTGGGCGTAAATGAGCTGCGCGTGGTTTGCAGTGATGAAGCTACGAGAAATAGCGGTGCACGCGGTAAACAAAGCGATAAGCGCGGGGGAATTTGGTACACGCCGCAAAGCGGTATTTGGCAAACCGTTTGGCTTGAAAGCATGCCCGAAAAAAGAATTCGTGATTTCAAAATTACAACGGACGCAAAAACGAATACCGTAACCATTTCAGGCGTTGGTAAGGAAGAAACGGAAATCATCGTATACGACGGTGAAACGGAAATTTACACTACGGTATTTACCGATTCTGTTACGATTTCTCATAATTTTATGCTCTGGTCACCAGAGAATCCAAAGCTGTATACGTTCCTTTTAAAAAATAGCGCAGGGGACGAGGTACGCTCGTATTTTGGTGTGCGCTCCTTTGGAAAAGCGTTTGACCGCAACGGAAAACAACGCTTGACTTTAAACGGTAAGCCTTACTTTTTTAACGGCGTTTTGGATCAAGGCTATTGGTCAGACGGTATGCTAACATACCCGAGCGATCAAGCCGCGCTTGACGAGCTGACTATGCTCAAAGAAATGGGTTTTAACACCGTGAGAAAGCATATAAAAATCGAGCCTATGCGTTGGTATTACCATTGCGATAGATTGGGTTTAATCGTTTGGCAGGATTTCGTAAACGGCGGTGGGGAATACAGCTTCATGCACGTTGCAGCTTTGCCTTTTCTTGGTTTTCATCATAAGGATAGCGATTATAAATATTTCGCAAGAGAGAGTGAAGCGGGCCGCGCGGAATTTGCCGCCATGGTCGATGAAACGCTTGCGCAATTGTATAATTGTACCTGTATCGGGCTTTGGGTGCCTTTCAATGAGGGTTGGGGACAATTTGATTCCGCAAAATGGACGGAGTACGTAAGGGAAAAAGACTCCACTCGAATTATCGATTCCGTCAGCGGTTGGCACGATCAGGGCGCGAATAAAACGGAATTAAAGAGCCTGCATACCTATTACACGCCGTTAAAGGTGCCTAAAAAAGAAAAACGCCCCGTCGTTTTAAGCGAGTTCGGGGGATATTCTATGCAAACGCAAGGGCACGTTTTTGACGAGGAGCATGAATTTGGATATAAGAAATTCAAAACGCAGGAAAGCTTATGTGCCGCGTTAAGGGTTTTATATCTTGAAAAATTGCTGCCGCTTATTTCTAAAGGCTTATGTGGCTGTATCTACACGCAGGTTTCCGACGTGGAAGAGGAAATCAACGGTTTGACAACCTACGATAGAGAGGTGGTTAAAGTGCCCATTGATTTTATGGCTGACGTCAATCAACAAATACGTTTAGAAGCAGAAAAGGT
>JAFUMY010000084.1 GCA_017482415.1 Clostridia bacterium | reverse complement strand
TGGTGCGGTCGACAGGAATTGAACCTGCATGGAGTTACCCACAAGATCCTTAGTCTTGCGCGTCTGCCAGTTCCGCCACGACCGCATTAACGACATTTATTATAGCCTAATACGATTCATTTGTCAACTCATTTTGTAACGCTTTTTCAACTTTTTTAAAAATTTTTATTCTTTACTTTCCATTCAAGTGCGGAAAGAACTTCGCAACCGATTTTATCGAGCGAAAACCAAGGATAAGCAGGGTTGCCAAAATCATTCCAAATACACCTTGCGTGATATTTCCTAATACCGCTGCGATTGCGCCGTTTATACCGTACAGTAAGCATTCGTAGCCAAAATATCCAAGCACCATAACGCTTTCGCCGCTCAGTGCAGAGAGTATACTTGGCAGAAAATCAAAGCGTTCTTTACGAATACATTTTTTTAAAAGAAACCATACCATGTACGCGATGAACGCGTCAAGACCCTTGATAAAAAAGGTCGCAGGGGCATAGATGGGGAAACCTGTAATAACGTCTGCAAGCGCGCTGCCAACCGCCGCGGCAACGCTGCCGTATACTGGACCTAAACACCAACCTGCAAGCAGCACGAATACGTCGCCGACATTGAAAAAACCAAAAGGCAACGGAACTACAATCACAACCGTGCCGATTAGACAAAGCGCAGCAAAAACTGCCGTCAAAGCAAGTTGCTTAGACAGGGAAAATGCATGTGTGCGCAGGGTTGTTTTCATAATAAAGCCGCCTTTTTTTCTTTTGCAATCAGTATACTCCTAAGAAAAGTCGATGTCAAGCGTTTAGGGGTATTTTTTTTAGGAAAGTTACGCCCGTTCAGGACGAATACACTCACCCGTTGCCGCGCTTTGGAAAATGACGAAAAAACCACTGTCTGCATACGGTGACGTCGGTACAAACGAGCAGACGTTTTTAATTTCGTCGGGCGGCGTATTTTTATCCTCTGCGGCAAGGGCATAGCAAATATATCTTGCCCTGCCGTCCTCACGTAATACGCCAACAAGATATTGCGGCTCTTTCGCCGTGCCTTGAATTCGCACCCATTCACTACAAGAAAATGCGCCGTCTAAGGTCTTATCACGCGGATACTTCCTAAACAATCCATCGATTTCTTGCTTTACTGCAAGGTAATATCCGTCGGGATCGGTTTTAATCGGGTGGAGTACGCCCGAAGCATCGACATTCTCCGAAGCGTTAGCCCCTGTTTTCGGTTCTTGCTTTTGAGCTGGGCTTTGAGTACGTGCATCGTCGCTAGTTTTTTGAAGCAGCTTGCGTTCATCCTTCTTCTCCTCATAATAGTTTTCCGTCGCTACGGTTTCATCGTCATATCCGTTTTTTGCTGTGATTCCGTCTCCGTGCGTGGGAGGGGTGGAATCCTCTTGCGGCGGAGCTTGTTCGGGGGACGGAAGCGACTGCGGCTCGGACGGTAAGGGTTGTGGCGGCGTATCCGCGGCGAGGGAAACGGTCGCTGAGTCCTTAAAGGCAGACGGGCTGACGGTCTGTGCGATTTCTACGCCAAACGGCTTTTCCTTTTTAGGGAAGACAGGGGGCAGGGTTGCGTTGAGTATCGATTTCCAGTCGTAGGACTTGTTGCCGTTGATACCGTAGGCAATGGGCACGACCTCGTTTTTCACGTAGCAGATAATACCGCAAAAACCGCCTCGAATATCCAAGTCGGAAAGAATATTGAATAAGCTTTTTCCGCGCAGGGAAAGCATTTCCGTTTTTCCGTTACCGTCGGAAATTAGGCAGTAATATTCCCCTGTAACGAGCGGAGCGAAATTGATAATCGAGACTTCGATAGCCAAATTTTTTCCGTACTGTTCAATTTTAATCAGCCCGGAAAGGGTTTTTCCGTCGCCTGAAAAGCCTTGTCGAACCTGTCGTAAAATACACATTTTTTTAATATAATTCATATAAAAACACCTATCGTGAATACTGTAACAGCAGTATAAAGCCTTTTGAAGCCAGAAAATTGACGGCTTTTGTATTTTTTTGGAATGCTATGCAGAAAATTTCATGAAAAAATCTGAGAAAAAATTGATAAAATTCGGATAAAATATTGACCCGAAGACTTTTTTCGCGTATAATAGATGTATGCGAGCGAGTACAAAACGAAAAATTTTATGCGTACTAAGGATTTTATTGACGCTGCTGTGTCTAATTACGATTGGGTACATATTCTCGAACTCCTTAGAAACAGGCGAAAAGTCTGCGCAAAAAAGCAACGAGGTCGTACAGACGGTGCAAAAGGTCGTTTCCTACGTCGCGCCGCAGTCTCCAATCGTTACGGCAACGGGGGATGCGTATGATAGGCTACACGACGCGATTCGTGTTTTGGCGCATTTTTCGGAATTTGCTGTTCTCGGCGCGTTGTTGATCTGGTGTTATTTTTCTTACACCGTAAAGAAGAAACATTTGTATATTCCTATATCGATGATGTTGATTGTGCCGATTACAGATGAGTGCATACAGTTATTCTCGGCGGGGCGCGGTGCGCAGATTAGCGACGTATTGATTGATTGCTTAGGCTGCGGTATTGGTGGAATTTTTGCAGTAGTCAGCTTAGGAATCGTATTATGGATTCTTTCTAAGCAAAGGAACAAGAAAGGGCAGGACGTTGCGGTTGCATGCTACGTCTGCCGTAAAAACGTAGAGACGGAGAAAGAGTAACATGGCAAAAGAAAGTTTGGAAATCGCGTTGATTAAATACAATAAAAAGACGTGGAGCAAGAGTGCGCTCTTAGGCTTTTTTATCGGGCTTGCGGTAATCGTACCAGGGATTAGCGGTTCGACCGTGGCGATTATTTTTAAGCTTTACGATCAATTTTTATATGCGATTGGGAATCTGTTTAAGAAATTTAAACAATGTTTTCTTTTCTTGTTGCCGATTGGTATCGGCATGGTGCTTGGTGTATTGCTCGGCTTTATTACAGTCAAGCAGCTTTTGGATATTCTACCCTTTGCGGTGGTATGTCTGTTTGCAGGGCTAATGACGGGCGCGTTTCCTGCGGTTAAGGACGAGCTGAAGGGCGCGAAAATGACAGGCAAGCGGATTGCGCTGTTCGCGCTTGGGGTATTGATTCCCGTAGGGCTTGGCTGCGTGTCCGCGGTTTTGGCGACGAAGGGGAGCTGCGGTATGGCGTTTTTGACCGTAAAATGGTGGCACGTTATCTTGGCACTTGCAATCGGTTTCGTGGTCGGCGTAACGCAGGTTGTGCCTGGGCTCAGTGCAAGTGCGTTTTTGATGGCAGTCGGTTGGTTTAGCGGACTCATGGACAGCGTGAGTATGACGTTTTGGAGCGCGAATCCGAAAATCTTCCTCTTATATGCTGGCTTGGGAATCGGTTTCTTGCTTGGTATCTTCGTATTCTCTAAGTTGCTTACGCATCTTTTTGGAAAGGCAAGACATACCTCGTATTCCATGATTGTTGGGCTTTCACTCGGTTCGATTTTGTCGATGTTCTGTAACGGCGATATTATTGAAGTGTATACCGGTTGGGCGTCAAGCGGTGTCAATCCTTTGGATATTATCCTTGGCGTGGTTCTGTTTGCGGCAGGGATTGCAGGGGCGTATTTACTTGTTAGATACCAGCGTAAAAAGGATGCGGAAAACGCGGCTTTGGAATCAACAGAAGAGGCAGTTTAAATCAAAAAACAAGCGTACAGGTATGCGATGAACATACTTGTACGCCTTTTTTATGGAGTGTATATGCGGTTTTGGGAACGGATAAAACAAGGCTGTTACGAATACCTATCCTCGCGCGGTTATACGTGTGACGTTTGCGGTAGGGAGATATTCGATTATCCAAGCAATCGGCTGTGCGACGATTGTTTCGTCTCGCTTTCCAAAAACGATGGTAAGGTGTGTGAAAAGTGCGGTCGACAGACCTTGTCAAGCGGGATTTGTCTGACCTGCAAGCGCGAGCTTCCCAAATTCCGTCAGGGCTTTTCACCGCTTGTCTATCGCGCAGAATCGGCTTCCATTGTCAATCGCATGAAGAATTGCAATCCTCGGCTTGCGCTTTGGCTAGGAGAGGCGGTAGCCGAATATTTCTTGGCAAATTATGCGGATATAGAACGCTTCAAGGAGGGAGGAGAAACGTTGCTTTTGATTCCCGTACCCTTGACGAAATCTAAGAAAAAGAAAAGGGGCTACAATCAAGCGGAGGAGCTTGCGAAAAGTATTTGTAAACGTTTACAAGAATATGGAGTGCAGGTTGAATTACGCACGGACGTTTTAGAGCGTTTGCGTGACGGTGAGGAACAAAAGCACATGGGCTTTGCGGATAGGCATACAGCAGTCGCTGCGGTTTATCACGTGCATAAGCGCAAAGAGTGTCGGGATAGGACGGTGCTTTTAATCGACGATATCATGACAACGGGCGCGACGGGCAGTGTTTGTGCGGAGAGGTTGTACGGCGCAAACGCAAAAGAGGTTTTATTTTTAACGCCGACCGCTTTGCCCGAGCAGAAGTAGCTTTTATAAAAACCGCCGTGCTTCCACGTAAAATTTCCAACGCTGTGCACTGATTTTCTCGATTCTTGCATAGTCGGAGGAGGTGTGGAGGATATAGTTATCTCCAAGATATATGCCTACGTGACCGATGCGTTCGATGCCCGTGTTATACTGACGGCTCTCGTTGGTGAAGAAAATACAATCCCCGCGTTGTAGATTGTTTTTGGCGACGTATTTACCCTGCTTCACCTGCGTTCGGGTATTGACGTCAAGCAGCTTATTCGCGCCTTTATAAAAGACGTACTGTACCAGAGAGGAACAGTCGAATTTTTGAGCGGTGAAGCCTGCAAGTAGCTTTCCCTTTCCGTCGTGAACACGCACTGCACCGTAAACGTAGGGCACGCCGAGTAATTTATATGCTTCCGAAACGACCTTTTCCACGTTCTTATTCTCTGATTTTTCCAAAGTAAATACACTGGCATACGACGCATAAACGTATGCCGTTTTATTTTTATAATAGGTCTTATACCAAGCACCTGATTTTCCAATCACCGCATACATGGTACCCTTTTCCGCGCTGCCGAGTACGGCATAATCTGTTCCCGCACCTGCGCGTACGTTGACGCTGTCGCCTGTTAGGCGTATGTATTGCGCCGTTGACGAAACGGTGGAGGAAGAATCGTTTACCGGCGGTTTAGAAACACTGCTTGACGAACTGCTATTCATAGACGAAGAAGAGCTTTCCGTATCGCTTGAAGAATCCTCAAAGCTTTCCGAGCTGTCTATAAAATCGGATTCGGAATCGCTTTCGGGCAGGGAACTACTGTTATCAGAAATGGAGCTTTGCGGTTGAGAGGAGTTTGCGGTATCGTCTTTACAAGCGTATAGAAAGGCGAAAGGGGTTAGAAGTGTAAAAGACAGCAAAAGGGCTGTCCATTTTTTTATTTTTTTCATAATCAATCTCACTTTTTTATTCATGCGATTACCGCCGCCTATACCGCCGAATGCAATACCGAGGAAATAGAGGTGCTGTAAGGCGGCGGCTCGCACGGCAATATTGTAGGGGGTAAAAAAGGGAAAGTCAATAGGGAAAGAATGGTTACGTTTCCTAAAAATGGACGTGGCAGGTATGCATTGAGTGAGAAGGGCATAAAAATATGATAGGGATTTCCAAGGCTTTCTTAAAAGGGTAAAAATTTCCTGGATAAATCCCGTCAAGGGCTTGCGGAATTTTAACGGCTGTGGTATAATAGCTGTTGAGAAAACAAGGGCGAAATGCCAAAAATTCTAAGAAGGTAGAGAAATGGAACAGTTTTTAACGGATATGCATACCCATTCGAAGTATTCTCACGACGGTCAAGCCGAGCTTTCGAAGATGCTTGAAACGGCGCACGGCAAGGGTTTTGCGTTTTACGGCGTGAGTGAACATTTCGATTATGATTACGACCGTTTGCAGATGACGGAATCAGAGCGCGCGGAACTTACCAACGTCGATCCCGAAGTGTATTTCCACGGCGCGCGGCACTTGCAGGAGGACTACGAAGGCTGCATGAACGTGCTGATTGGCGCAGAGTTCGGTTTTTCGAGGAAGCAAGAAGTTGCAAATAAGTATTTATCCACGTTTGAAAAATACCGTCCTGATTTTATTATCAACAGTGTCCATGGCGGCGAGGGCAGAGATTTTTGCAGGTATACGTTCACGGAGGACAAGGGTACGGTGTATCGAATGTATTTACAGTTGATTCGTGATAGCTTGGACGCGCCGTATCCGTATGATATTGTGGGCCATATCGGGTATATCGCACGCTACGTACCGTATGCAGATAATCGTTTAAGCTTGGAAGAATTCGGTGCGGAAATCGACGATATTTTAAAAACGATTATTCAAAAGGACAAAATTTTAGAGGTCAATTCCTCAAACAAGCATTTGGCGAACAGAACGCTGCCCAGCGCGGAAATTTTGAGACGGTATTTCGAGCTTGGCGGCAGGAAAATTTCCTACGGCTCGGACGCGCACGGCCCCGATAGAATCGGGGATAAACGCGAGGAAGTGGTTGCGCTGCTCAAAGAGATTGGTTTTGAATACTTGACGGTGCCCTGCCGTGGCGAGCATATCAAGGTCAAGATATAAGGGGGGCAGGTATGTCGGAACTGGATATTTTAAGGCTATTACAGACCTATGGCGAGGAGACGGAGCTTGGCGATTTCTCGCCTGAGGAGCTGCAAGCGCTTTTGGAAGAAATGCAGGCAAACGGCGAGCCCATGCCCTTGACCAAGGAAGCATTTAAGGAACGCTATTTCGCGTTCTACGACGACGTTAAGGATAAGTCTTTAAAAAAGCAAGACTGGTAAACACTTGAAAGGAAGTCGAGAAACTCAGTTTCTCGTGGGGTGCAGGGGCAACGCCCCGCAATAACGGACCCATAATAAGCAACCGCAGGTTGCGCTAATAACGCCATCAGGCGTTCTTCCGCCGCAAGGCGGATTTATTTTTATGATTTCCTTGACAAGCCCTTTAAAAAAGTGCTATAATGATTTTATACTTTACAAAATAAATTTTGTAATTCCAGTGTTGGAGGCAGTTATGAAAAAATTTAAAAACGTTTTACTTGCGCTTTTATCCGTAGCATGTCTTTCTACGGCGGCAGTCGGCTTTGCAGGGTGTAAAGATGAAGAAGCGAGCAGCTCGGCAAATAGTTCTGTAAATACTTCTGTGAGTAGTTCTATAAGCGCGCACAGCAGTAGCGCGGCAAGTTCTATTGAAAACAGTTCTTCGTCCGTTGAGGAAAGCTCCTCATCTACGGCGAATAGTTCTTCGTCGATTACGGAGAGCTCTTCTGCGTTGAGCAGCTCGTCGAGTGAAGAAAGCTCGTCCGTGGAAGAAAGCTCTTCGAGTGTAGAGGACAGCTCTTCGAGTGAGAATAGTTCTTCCAGTGTAGAAGAGCATGAACACGTTTGGGAAGAGGTTTCAAGGGTAGAGCCTACTTGTACTGAGGACGGAAAAATCATCTATGAGTGCGAATGCGGTGAAACCAAAGAAGAAACAATCCCTTCGCCTGGACACGATTATTACGAAGAAACGATAGTTATAGACGGCGAAGAATATACGGTGAAATATTGCCGCAAGTGTTCAC
>JAFUMY010000083.1 GCA_017482415.1 Clostridia bacterium | reverse complement strand
TGTTGACCGCTTTGCGGTAGGGCGCAACCTGCGGTTGCTTATTATAGGTCCGCTATTGCGGGGCGTTGCCCCTGCACCCCACGAGAAACTGAGTTTCTCGACTTCCTGTTCGTTATCCGCTATGCTCGTGCCGAGCTTAAAACGACGGAGAAGGCAACGTGACGTTGCATCCAAGTCTTTTCTATCACTCGCTATTGCTCGTTATCCACTATGCTCGTGCCGAGCTTAAAACGGCGGAGAAGGGTTGTGGATTTACGCAAACAACAGGTTTCGCCCGACGGGAGTGTACATAGACGTACACGAGCAAGGGCGAGTTCTGTTTTTGCGCGAAGACACGCCCTTATACGTCGTTTTTAATTAAAAGCCTTGTTCGGTGCGATTGATAATATCATCCTGCAACGAACGGGACAGGGTCGTGAACAACGCACTGTAACCTGCTACACGGACTACCAAGGTCTTGTATTTTTCAGGGTTCTGCTGTGCGTCAAGCAGGGTCTCACGCGTAACGACGTTGAACTGCATGTGCATACCCTTTTGGTCGAAATACGAACGAATCAACGCAACGAATTTCGTCAAACCCGACATGCCCTGCAAAGCCGAGGGATGGAATTTTTGGTTCAACAGCGTACCGTTACTTGCAACGTCTTGTTCCAGTTTCGCTACCGAGTTCGCCGTAGCCGTAGGGCCTTTTACGTCTCTGCCCGAAGCAGGACCGATACCGTCTGCAATCGGCGTGAATGCAAGTCTGCCGTCGGGCGTTGCGCCCGTCTGACCGCCAAGCGGTACGTTCGCTGATACGGGATATAACCCAGCTTGGAAAACACCGCCGCGAGGATTTTTGTATTTTTCTACTTCACGCGTATACGTATTCGCAACCGTGCGCGCAAACATATCCGCTTCGTAAATGTCGTTGCCGTATTTCGGACAGGTCTCGTCGATAAGACGCTTGATTTCTTGGTATCTTGCTTTCTTATCCGCAGGAATTCCGTTTGCCGAAGTAACTTCCTCGTAAATCGCACGGATTACCGCTTCGTTGACTGCAACCCCTTCTTCCGCAAGGCTAACCGCCACTTCGCTCGTGATACGTTCCGCCGCAGCGCCCGTGATTCCGTAACCGAAGTTCGCCTGCATCGCATCGCGGAGCTCGGCAAGCGTTACTTTCTGCTCCTCAAATACAAGCTGCTTGATTGCAAGCAATGCGTCCGTATTATTCGCAATACCAAAGCCCTGAGGGCCCGTGAAATTATAGATTGCGCCGCCTTCCTGCAAGGACTTACCCCTGCCGATGCAGTCGTCTACCATACAGGACTGGAAAGGAAGCGGACAGCGTACCGCATGCGCTTTGTCGATTGCATTGTTCGCATTGACAAGCAATTTAATGAAATAGCTCTGTTGGGTTTTATACGCTTCGAATACCTCTTCAAACGAGGTCATGTTTGCTACGTCACCCGTTTCAGGCCCAATTTGAACCCCTTTGTCCACACCGTTCGAGAATACAAGCTCTAAGGGGCGGCACATATTGAAGAATGCCGCGTCATGCCAACCGTCCGTCTTTGCACCCTTTTGCGGCTCTACGCAACCGATGATACAGTAGTCACGCGCGTCTTCAAGCGTTAAGCCTCTCGACATAATCGAGGGAATAATAACTTCGTCGTTATAATATGCAGGAAGCCCTGTACCAAGTCTTGTCAAAGCCGCTGCCTTTACAAGCAAGGACTCGGGCGAGCCGTTCCAGACACGAATCGAGATGGAGGGCTGAGGCAGAGGCACGTGCATAGAAGCTTCCAAGCACATGTACGAAAGATCGTTCGTCGCGTCCATGCCATGCACGTTTTGACCGCCAACAATCAAATTTTGGAACATACCGTAGCCTGCAAAGCCGTCTGCGGAAACCGCGTCACGAACCTTGTTGATATCGTTCAGCTTTACCCAAATACAGTCGATAAGCTCTTGCGCTTCTTCGATGGTAATCTTGCCTGCGTCGATATCCTTTTTATAATAAGGATACATATACTGGTCGAAACGTCCGGGAGAAATGGAGTGACCGCTCGATTCCACCTGCAACAAAAGCTGTACAAACCAGAAGGATTGACATGCTTCATGGAAATCGGAGGCAGGGAATTCGGGGACGTGCATACAGTTCTGTGCAATCTTTTCAAGCTCCGCCTTTCTCGTTTCGTTCTTTTCTTTTTTCGCAAGCTCTCTTGCCAAAACCGCGTATCTTCTTGCGTATTCGACTACCGCCTCGCACGATTCGATAACCGCGCGCAAGAAATTGTTTCTTTGTACGTATTCGGGATCGCTAACGTCCAACTGATTCAAAGCCGCCTGCGCTTCGGCGATAATACCGCGGTAGCCCTTTTTAAGCACCTTTTCATAATTGACGTTGACGTGGCCGATACCGTTATAGAAATAGTTACCGGGGGTGAACATACCGTGTACGGTGAACGCATCGTACGCCTCGGGCGCCATGTTCGATTTTGCAAGATCGCTGCACGTTTTGCCCTTCCAGTAAGGGTACGCCTTTCTCAAATCCTCTTTCGTCTTTTCGCTGATATAGAAAGGGTCTGCCGCACGGGTTGCCACCGTTTCAAATTCCGCTTCTAACCATTCGTAGGAATATTCAGGGAATACCTGACAGCCTCTGGGGGCTTTCGTTGCGCTGCCCACGATAAGCTCCCCGTCGCGGATTACGATGGGGATATTCCGTAAAATATGTGCGAACGCCGCGCTTCTCCTGTTGATAATCGGAAGCGCTTCCGTCGATTTATAGCTGTCGGTTACCAGCACGCCGCGATCGGACTCAATCTCCGGCATCTTCGCATAAAGATTGTTGACGAGCTTATCGATTCTCGCACTCTTTTCAATGACAAATTTGATATTTTCCATAGCCTATCCCACTCCTAATTAGAGTTGATTCCAAAGCCCCTCGTGGGGAGCTGCAATAATCGCGTTACTGGAAAGCTGTCCCGTCTGCGCTGCATAGTTCGAGCCTGCCTCGACCGCCGCCGTAACGTCGCCCACTTCACCCGTGAGCATAACGACGCCCTTGCCGCCCATACCGCGGGAAACACGCAAATCGAAAATCTCTACGCGCGCCGTCTTTACCGCTATATCCGCCGCCTTAATAGTCGTTGCCGCAGAGAAGGTTTCAATAAGCCCAAGCGAGCCCTTCTTCTCCCCCGTTTGCGTGCCGAACAACGCCTTGATAACCTGCTCGTCGATACGACCCATAACGGACGAATCGATAATATAGCCGTCGAATTTCGCAAGCACGTGGCTGACCGCCGCCGTGACGTTGGAAATCGAACCTGTCAACACGATTTCGTATTTACCAGGACACGCGGGATGTGCCGCAACCATATCTACGCCTGCGCTTTTGAGCGCCGCGTCCGTTGCTTCTACGCCTTTGGGAATGCTTTTCAGTTCAATAACACCAATGGATTTAAACATTATTCATTTACCTTATCAATGATGATTTTGTCGCCGTAGACGGATACTCTGCCGTCAATCGACGCGTATTGAGGAAGGGAGAGCCCTTCCGCGCTTTCTGCGATTTTATCGCCCTTCTTCACAATATCCCCGTCTTGTACGATTGCCACGCTTGGTGCGCCGATATGTTGACGCAACAGGATTTCCACGCGAGGATAGGTCTGTTCCCCAATATACTTCGCTACCGCGTCGTATTTCGCTACACCCAAAACGCTTGCCCAGCGCTCGGAGGGAACCATGCGATATTCACGCTCAGGCGCAGGCGAAACGTCCGTTTTGGAAACGTAACGGAGCTTATTCTTTGCCAAAAGCGCCTTATATTCGTTGATGACCGCCCTCGGAGAAATACCCTGACAACAAGCCAGCGTTTCGCAAATCCCACAACCGCAGCAAAGGGTTGCGGAAAGCACCATTTCGGGCATGACGGTCGCCGCGCCTTTTGCCGTGCGTACCATCTTATGCGGCTCTAAGGGATAGCCGAGTAGATTTCTCGGGCACATATCCGTACAGCGTGTACATTGACAGCAAGCCGTCTCGGCACGCGCGATTGATTTCGCGCCGTCGAGGAATTTGCTCTCGATTGCGGGCGTATTGTTCGCAAGAATCAAATAGCCCTTGGTCGTTTTTGTCACTACCGCCGTTTCGGGGTCAATCACTTTACCCATCGAAGGCCCACCGTCCAAAACGGTATGCGCTTCGGGGACTTCTATCGAATTTTGTTCAAATAATAATGAAACGGGCGTACCTACGGGTACTCTTACCACAATCGGTTGCGGAACGTTGCCGCCGATTGTCAGCCATTTCATGGTCAGAGGCTTAGAAAACTTCACCATCGCCGCTACGTTATACAGCGTTTCTACGTTGTATACGATTACCCCTGCCGTGATGGGCAAATTGCCAGGCTTCACCACCCTGCCCGTCGCCTGATAAATCAGGCTGATTTCGTCGCCCATCGGATATACGTCGGGCAACGTTTTTAATACGACTCGCTCCGCCAAACGCGTTCCGTCCGTCAAACGTAAACGCTTTGCGGTATGTTCTTTTACGCACAGCAAAGCCGCCGGAATATTTGCATACTCCAGCACCGCTTGAATCCCAAATAATACCATCGGGAGTTCCTTTTGCAAAAGAACGTAATCGGTATAAAGAAGGGGCTCGCATTCCGCGCCGTTGACTACAAGTACGTCCGCTCCGTCCGCAAGCTTTGCATACGAAGGGAAGCCCGCACCGCCACCGCCGACAATCCCTGCTTCTTTCATAATCTCTTTCAGTTCCATAATCACTCCGTAATTATAGAGTATTCCTAAAAAAATACAAGCAAAACGAAACGCAAAGCCGCTATCAGCCTGCGAAATTCGTTTTTTAGGCAAAATTAGTCTACGATACCAACAATTACCGCATCGCAGGGCGCATTTGCGTTGTAGAGCGCAAGGCGCGCAGAGCTACCCGTCGTGATAAGTACCGTTTCCCCGATACCTGCACCAACGCTGTCTACCGCAATGAGATAATCGCCCGTGAGCTCACCGTTTTTCATGAGTTCTACTTCCATGAATTTCGAGCCGATAAGCGCTTCCTGTTTTCTCGTGGAAACAATGTTTCCTCTGATAATTCCTCTTAACATAGTTACTCCTTGACCACCTTAACTTTTGCTCCGTTACCGATACCAACTGCATTTGCATCGTCCGTATCGATGTGCATTTCCAAACGGAAATCGGGATGTACGCGTACCTGTACGTCATACCAACGCGTGCGACGCTTACCGATTACGTCTACCGTAACCGTATCCCCGTCCTTTACGCCAAAGCTTGCGCCGTCCGCAGGCGACATGTGAATGTGTCTATTCGCAACGATACAGCCTTCTTTCAGCTGCACTACGCCCTTGGGACCTACAATCGTAACCGCAGCAGAACCTGCGATATTCCCCGATTCTCTTACCGGCGGTTTTACCTTCAAAACGTAAGAATCCGTTGCGGAAATCTCCACCTGCGATTTGCTTCTAAGCGGCCCTAAAACGCGCACGTTTTCAATAGGACGCATAGCAGGTCCGATGAGGGTCAACGTTTCCTTACAAGCATACTGTCCAGGCTGAGAAAGGTCCTTCATGGGCGTGAGCTCGTAGCCGACGCCAAAGAGGGTTTCCATATCCGCTTTCGTAAGGTGAATGTGTCTATTTGATACGCCTACGGGCACTTCGTTGCCGCTGGGCGCACTTGCCGCATTGGGTACACCGCCCATATCCGACAATACTTTTTTTACCATTTCCGCAATTTGCGCGCTAGAAAATTCCATAATAATCCTTCCAAATTTCGTGCTTTACGCCGTTTTTTGCGTATTGAAAAACCTCCGCACTCCCCGACGGGTACGTCGGAGAGTACGGTTTTCCGACCTAAATAAAAACTTATTTAATGGAGGGAAGAAGTTTTTCAACGTCTGCGTGGGGTCTGGGGCTAACGTGCGTAGCGATAACTTCGCCAAGCGCGGTAGCAGCAGCCGTACCTGCTTCAACAGCAGCCTTTACTGCGCCAACGTCGCCACGAACCATAACGCTTACCAAACCGCTACCGATCTTTTCGCTACCGATAAGGATAACGTTTGCAGCCTTTACCATTGCATCTGCTGCTTCAATCGCTGCTACGAGACCTCTGGTTTCAACCATACCTAATGCTTCCATTGTTTAAATCCTCCTAAGATTTATTAGATTTTTTTTCTTATTTACGTTCGAACGCCTTTCGGCTTGAACTTCGTTTGTTAGCCCGTCGTTAAGAATCTCATAACGTCGGGGTGAGGGCGCGCGATGACCTCGCACACCTTTACGTTACCGACCTCCGCTGCCGCAGCTGCGCCCGCTTGGAGCGCCGCCTGCACTGCGGAAACTTCACCTTCGACGACAATCGTTACCAATCTGCCGCCGAGCCGCTTCTCTACGTGAATCAGCCGTACGTCGGCTGCTTTTACCATAGCGTCAAGCCCGGTGATTGCGGCAACCATAGCCTGTACTTCGAGTAACGCTATTGCTTTCATTGAAACTTTCTCCTTAATTATTTAATGGAGGGAAGAAGTTTTTCAACGTCTGCGTGGGGACGAGGAATTACGTGCGTTGCGATAACTTCGCCAAGTGCGGTAGCAGCAGCCGTACCTGCTTCAACAGCAGCCTTTACTGCGCCAACGTCGCCACGAACCATAACGCTTACCAAACCGCTACCGATCTTTTCGCTGCCGATAAGAACAACGTTTGCTGCCTTTACCATTGCATCTGCTGCTTCAATCGCTGCTACAAGACCTCTCGTTTCAACCATACCTAATGCTTCCATCATAATTTTTAATTCTCCTTAATATTTTTTTATTTTTATTTTTTTATCTTAATTTGTCTTTACCGAGCGCGCTAAGATGAGCAAACCACTCGATATCCTCGCTCTGACGAGCAATCACCTTATGGGTGATATAAAGTTCACGTTTTTCGGCTTCCGCTTTTCCTGCCGCAACCGCAGCTTCCACTGCCGCCGCACTGCCCTCTACCTTGATCGCCATGACCAAAGGCACGCGTGCAGAATCCCCTGCCGCAGGCTTGTTTTTGTCAATCGCCACAACCTTGACGTCCGCAGCTTTTGCCATAGCGTCTGCAACCACAATCGAGGTCGCAAAGCCGAATACTTCTATCATGCCAAGTGCCATTATTTTTCTCCTTTTCGTCGAAAAAGTGATTTGAAAAGCTTTGCTTTTCGTGAATTATTGCTACGCAACGTAAATTGAAAACTTCGTTTTCGTGAATGGACAGCTACGCCGTCATTATGGCTATTATTTCATAGCGCAACGCAGAAATCTGCCCTTCTTCCACTTCGCGTAAAATGCATAGATACGAGCAGTTCAAGGAAGGCGCGGCTTTCCCGACGGGAGTTTACTGTGCGTAAATGACCGAGGGAAAACGTAAGCCTGACGAAGAAATGCGACGTATATATGTATTTTACTTATTAACGTAGCAAATCTTAATCCCCTGTTGCGAAACGTTCACTTCCATTGCTTCGTTGAGCTTGTCGAGCGGGAACTCGTGGGTGATTAAATCCTTGATGGGAATGTTCATTTCTCTTGCTTGACGGAGGAATGCCATCGTCGTGGGATAATCGTCAGCCGAATAGTCCCAAGAACCGACGAGATTGATTTCCTTGTTACACATAGCGAAATGAGGATTTACGTTATATTCGCCGTTGTTTACGAAGAAGCCCATTTCGCAAAGACCGCCGCCGCGACGGATATATTCGAAGATATCCTTAGCAGCCGCAGGAGCACCTGTGCACTGGAACGCGAAATCTGCGCCAACGCCGTTTGCTACGCTCTTTACAAGCTTCACTCTTGCTTCCAACGTCGTTACTTCCTTGAAGTTGATAACCGTCTTCGCACCGAGCTTTTTCGCCATATCCAAACGCTTGGGCGTACCGTCGATTGCGATGATGTGGTTAATACCCGCCGCGCGAAGTACGCTAATCATAACGAGCCCTACGGGGCCGAGGCCTTGAATCAAAACCTTGGAGTTAAAGTTGATAAGACCTGTCGTCTGTGCTCTCTTCAATGCGTGTACGCATACGCAAGCAAGCTCGAGAATCATTCTTTCTTTAAGGTCGAGGTCGTTTACAACGAAATACGTTGCGCCCTTACCACGAATAAGAAGGTGAGTCGAGAACCAGCCGGTAAGCGGATTCGCATTGTTATGGGGAATAAGACCGAATACGCCTTGCTTGTCGCAAAGGTTGGTATTTGCAGGGTGATTACGGCAGACGTGGCATTCGCCGCAGCTGATAACGCTGGTAACGATTTTGTCGCCAACCTTGATGGGCTTGCCCGACGTGTCTACTTTGATGTTTTTACCGAGGTAAATGATTTCACCCGTACCTTCGTGACCGAGCGTTACGGGGATAATCCCAAACGGATCGGCTTTCCATTCGTGTACGTCCGTACCGCAAACGCCGCAGCCCTCTACTTTAACGAGGATATCGTCGTCCGTCAATGCGGGAATGGGGAATTCTTTTACTTCGATTTTTTTCTGTGCAGTAAGCATTGCAACTTTCGCAGTCTTAGGAATCGCGCCGCCTGCCGAGGGTCTCGAACAGCCGCCCATCTCGCCAAGAATCTTACGGACAATGCTTTCTACCTGAGAAGAAGTAATATCCATTTTCTGTTTTCTCCTTGTTCTTATTTTTTTAGTGATTTGAAAAGCTTTGCTTTTCGTGAACTGTTGCTATGCAACGTAAATTGAAAGCTTCGTTTTCGTGAATGGACGGCTATGCCGTCGTTGCGGCTATTCTTCCATAACGCGTTGCTTGGCAACGCAATTCACGCGCGAAGCGCAATTCATGCCGTTTGACAATTCACGCGTTGCTCTGCAACGCAATTCACTCTATTAGATAATACGGAAGTAATCCGTCATTACACAGCGACGGAATCTCGTAAAGCTACGCGCGCTGGTCAAGCCTTCGCCCGTAGGCCCTGCGATTGTGAACGTCGTGTGTCCTTCGCCGCCAAAACCGATACCTGCGTACGAGGGTGCGTTCTTGACGAAAATCGTCGTTTCTACCGCGCGAGCAAATCTCGTCAAATGGTCGATATTCTTCGAGTGCATGTGCGCCGTGTGACGATTGCCGTGTTCCGCTTTTACCGCAAGATCAATCGCTTGATCGATGTTGTCTACACGCACGATAGGCAGAATAGGCATCATCAATTCTTCTTGAACGAAGGGATGCTCGAAATTCGTTTCGCAAATAATGCAACGAACCTCAGGCCCTACCTTTACGCCGATTTTTTCAAGAAGCACTGCCGCGTCTCTACCAACGCATTCACGGCTGACCGTCTTTTTCACGATGCCCGTCTTGGGATTTTTAACGTCCACAAGCACGATGCTTGCAAGCTTTGCCGCCTGCTCTGCCGTGATTTTATACGCGCCGTTTTTCAGCATTTCCGAAATCAGCTCGTCCGCGATATTACGGAAAGCAAATACTTCTTTCTCCGCAATACAAGGCAGATTATTATCGAACGAACATCCGTCGATGATGTCCTTACCTGCTTTCTTGATATCCGCCGTATCGTCTACGATTACGGGAGGGTTACCCGCGCCTGCGCCGATTGCTTTCTTACCGCTCGAAAGTACGCTTCTTACTACCCCAGGGCCGCCCGTACATACGAGCAAGCGAATGTTGGGGTGCTTGTACATGATTTGTGCGGTGTCGAGGGTGGGTTTTACCACCGACGCAACGAGCACCTGCGGACCGCCTGCCATCGCGCTTGCGCGGTTGACAAGGTCTACTGCATAGTTCGAGGTTGCGATCGCGTTGGGGTGGGGATTGAATACCACACCGTTGCCTGCTGCGATCATGCCGATACTGTTACAAATTACCGTTTCCGAAGGGTTGGTACTGGGGGTGATGCTGCCGACTACGCCAAACGGAGCCATTTCCGTCAAGGTCAAGCCGTGATCCCCTGTCTTTGCGTGCGATATAATATCCACCGTACCGGGGGTTTTATCCGCTACGAGAATATGCTTCGCCGTCTTGTGCGCTACGCGGCCCATCTTCGTTTCCGCAACGCCGAGGTTTGCCATGATATTCGCTTCCTTTCTGCAAAGCTCACGAATGTTCGCAATTACCTTTTCACGTTCTTCAAGGGTCATAGCGCGTACCGCTTTATAACCCGCCGTAGCGGCGTCGATTGCGTCGTTCATGTCCGCATAAACGCCGATGAGTCTACGACCGTTATATTGCGTCGAGTCCCAACCTGTTTTGGCAACGGATGCGCCGCCACCGAGGTTTTTGATCACCGCAGCGATTACTTCCTCGATTTGGGCTTCAGTCCAGTTAATTGCCATTTTATTTCTCCTTTACGTCAAGTACTTTTCGTAACGCTGTTACGGCTTATTTGCCGAGCGCTGCGAGTACCTTTTTCGTGATCATTTCAACGAGTTCTGCGTTGTTGCAACCGCAAGAAGCAGGTTCATCGTCGCATTCGATACCAGGGTGACGACCGGGCAAGTTCATCTTCTTTCTAAGATCCATAAGCTTCTTGAGCTGATCGCAAGAAATTTCGTGTACTGCGCCGAGGTCCATAGCGTGCTTGCAGATAACTGCGTTGAATTCAACTTCTTCCATTACGAAGAATGCTTTCGTCAAGTTGCAGCCAACGGTAAGCGCACCGTGGTTACGAAGCAAGAATGCGTCGTGGTCCTGAAGATAAGGGTCGAGCGAATCGGGAATTTCCATCGTGGAGGGAGTACCGTAATCACAGGTAGGAACTGCACCGATTGTCAAAACTGCTTCGGGAAGAACGTACTGGTCAAGGTCGATATCCGCAACGGTGAAAGCGGTAGCAACGGGAGGATGTGCGTGAACGACCGCGTTTACGTCGGGACGTTCTCTATACACTCTCATGTGCATTTTAATTTCGGACGAAGGGTTCAATTTACCTTCAAGCTTTCTACCGTCTTTATCAACTTTGATAATCATGTCGGGGGTCAAGGAAGCCTTGGACACACCCGTAGGAGTGCAGTAATATTCGTTGTCGTTAATCTTAACGGAGATGTTACCGTCGTTTGCAGCAACGAAACCTTTCTGCCAGAGCTTAAGCCCTACTTCGCAAATTTCCTTCTTAATTTCAAATGGAGATTTCATAGTTTTTTTCCTTTCCTTTATATATTATTTTTATTTTGTCAAATTTTGGGTGTCGAGCGCGATCATGTATTCTTCGTTGGTGGGAATCACCAAGGTCTTGACCTTTGCGCCCGCTTTTGAAATGTCCGCAAACGAGCCTCTCGGCGCTTTTGCATTCACTTCTTCATCAATCTCAATGCCGAGGAAGGACATTTCCCGACATACCGCCGCGCGGATAGGAGCGTCGTTTTCCCCGATTCCTGCCGTAAACACAAGTGCGTCTACGCCGTTCATCTCCGCCACGTACGAGCCGATGAGCTTTTTGATGTGATGTACGAGAATCTTCAACGCAAGCTGTGCGCGAGGATTCCCCTCTTCCGCTGCGATACTAACGTCTCTGCAATCGCTGGAAATACCCGAAATACCAAGCAAGCCCGATTCTTTATTCAGAATCTTATCCGCTTCCTCTGCCGTCAGGCCTTCCGCCTTTTGAATAAAGGTAACGACCGTGGGGTCAAGCGCGCCGCTTCGCGTACCCATCGGCACACCGTCCTGCGGCGTAAAGCCCATCGAGGTATCCACTGCCTTGCCGTTTACCGTCGCCGTAATCGACGAGCCGTTGCCCAAGTGGCAGGTAATAATCTTCGCATCCTTATTCCCAAGCACTTCCGCCGCCTTTGCCGCTACGTATCTGTGCGAGGTACCGTGGAAGCCGTAACGACGAATCTTATGCTTTTCGTACAGCTCGTAAGGAATGGGATAGATATACGCGTGCTCTTCCATATTTGAATAATAGGAAGTATCGAATACCCCGACGTGGTTGACGCTGGGCATAACCTCTTTACAAGCCTTCAAGCCGCTGATTGCGGGAGGTCCGTGCAAGGGATTAAGACCTACGATACTCTCTAAATATTCCAGTTCCTGATCGCCGAGGATTGCGGATTTGTTGAGTTTTTCGCCGCCGTGCGCGAATCTGTGTCCGACTGCGGAAATCTCGTCTACGCTTCCGATTACCCCCTTTTCCTTGTCTACGAGCAAGGAAAGCACGCATTCAATCGCCGCCTTATGGTCGGGGAAAGCTACGCTTGCTTTATAATTGTCCTTGCCGGGGCATTTGTGGGTGATAATCCCGTCGATCCCGATTCGTTCGCAGAGCCCTTTTGCAAGCACCGCTTCGGTATCCATATCGAAGAGCTGGTACTTCAAAGACGAGCTTCCTGCGTTTACAACAAGAATTTTCATATTTGCTCCTTCTATTTATATATAAATGTAAAGTATTTTTAACAACCCAAAATGCTTTCGGGTATCTCAAAGAGCTTCGCTTCCCGTTCGACAAGCGAGCCTTTATCAATACCAAGCTGTTCGCAAAGGCAATCCACTACCGCACCGCCAATACGCTTGATACCATCCACGGTATTGAAATGGGTCATATCCGACCAACATTCCGCAGGCGCGTTTTTTGCCACCGAATACAAATCGTCAAATTCCACACCCATAGGCGAGAGCGTCTTGATTGCAATGTCATTGAACAATTCAATATCGCTGTTTTTGCGTTTGTATTCCCCTCGGTATTGTTCCTCTTGTACCCAAGTGCTAAGGGCGAAAACCTGTTTTGCTTTGGGGAAGATGAGGCGCAAGCGTTCGCTAAGCCGACGGAGCGTATCCCCGTAAAAATCGGGGGGCGACAAGGTATCGTCGCCAAGAATATGCAACACGTCCCAAAGCCCTGCGTTCCAATGTACCAAATCGAGGTCGTCAGGAAAAGCACATCTTCGTTTCCATTCATGCACCCAGCGCAAAGCAAATTGCGCCGTGCCGTTGTTGATATCACCAGGCGTATATACGTCCGCAACGCCTTCCAGCATCGCCTTTACGTACCGCTCGTAGCCCAAGCGAATGGAATCCCCAAGCAAAAGCACCGTTTTCATACCGTTATACTCTCTTTGCGATAACTTCTTTTTCGAATTTTTCTACTTCATCCCACCAATCTTCGGAGAGACCCTGACGGCGGAGATATTCATCCCAAACGTCTACGAAGGGAAGATATTTCACTCTTTCGTGCATATAGAATACTTTGGTGAAGTTGCCTTCGTCCTGCAATTTCTTCATTTCTGCATAGGGTTGAAGGATTGCGCTAAGAAGTGCCTTCTGCATCGAGCGAACACCCGTTACCCAAGCGCAGAGACGGTTGATAGAAGCGTCGAAGTAGTCGAGCGCTACGATTACCTTATCG
>JAFUMY010000010.1 GCA_017482415.1 Clostridia bacterium | reverse complement strand
TACGTTGCCGAAACACTTGCGCTATATTCTTTAAAAGACTCTAAACTGCCGTAATGATTAGATGGAAAATCGGGGATATCGAACACCAATTTTTCGTGCTGCACTTCAATAGGACAGTGTTCCTCCATTATGACCGTCCCTAACGAATCCACACCCTGCCAGTAGGTTTGTGCGGAATTTGCGCTTGCTTCAAGCTTAGGCATTACCGTCGGCATTGCGCATACTAACAAAAAGCTAAATGCAAGTAATTTGTATATGGCACGTCGTTTCATAAAGCCCCCTTTTTTTTATATTTTACATCAATTTTGCTAAAATCTTCTTCAAGGCATATTTACAATGCTCGTAGGTCAAGCCGCCTTGGAAATATGCGGTATACGGCGGTTTTACGGGTGCGTCCGCAGAAAGCTCCACGCTTGCCCCCTCCACAAAACAGCCTGCCGCCATAATAACTTTGCTGTCATAACCAGGCATATCCCAAGCCTCCAACGTTACAAAACTATCCACAGGCGAGGCTTCCTGTACCGACTGTATAAACGCGCAGAGCTGCTCTGCCGTGTCAAAACGGATTGCACGCGTAATGTCCGCTGGCGTTTTATCGAGCTTAGGGAAATTCTCATAACCGAGGTTTTCCATACATTTTCCTATAACCAAGCTGCCTTTTATCGCTTGATTTACCGTATGCGGTGCCATAAACAAGCCTTGATAGAACAATCTATAACCATAAGCATAAGAGCCGACCTCGTTACCGATAGACGGCGCCGTCAGTCTTCTGCCGATTAAATCTACGTATTTTTCCGTTCCGACGATGTAACCACCCGTAGGCGCAAGCCCACCGCCGGGATTTTTTATAAGGGAACCGACCGCAACGTCCGCACCGACGTCACACGGCTCTTGTTTTTCCACAAATTCGCCATAGCAATTGTCTACGAAAATACAGCCCTCAAAGCCCAAACTACGAACAAAATCGCAAATTTCCCCGATTTCTGCAACCGTAAAGGCGTCACGAAGCTCGTACCCGCGCGAACGCTGAATATAAATCATTTTTAATGCACCGCCCAAACGCGCCATATCCGCTTTAATCTGCTCTTTGTCGAATTTGCCCTCGTTCGTAAGCTCGGTACAATCAAAGGATATCCCAAAATCTTTCAAGGAACCGTTGCCTTCGCCGAAAATTACCCCACGAATGGTATCGTACGGCATTCCCGAAACGGACAACACCGCGTCCCCCGTGCGAAGCACGCCGAATAACGCCACCGTCAACGCATGCGTACCGCTAAGCAGCGCAGGTGAAACGATGCCCGTTTCCGCGCCCAAAGCCTCCGCAAACACTTCTCCAAGCACGAAACGGCCTTCATCTCCATAGCCGTAACCCGTCGTAGGATTAAAATGCCGCAAAGCAATCGAATGCTTATTAAAAGCCCTTAATACCTTTTCTTGATTGTATTCGCTGATTTCATCAGCAAGCGCAAACTGCACTTTTAACTGCTCTTCGCTTGTTTTTATAAGTTCTTCTACCGTCATAATTTTATCCTTAAAATTAGTATGTCTGCCATATTTACTATGTCACACATAGGTATTATGCGTGACATAATCACTATTATTGGAGTATCTGCGCAACCCTTTCCACCGTCGCCTCTTCGGGTGCAAGAAAGGTATGGTTTTGCATGCGTTTGAAGAAGGTTTCTTGGCGTTTTGCGTAGTTTCGGGTGTTTTTCTGAATCAATTCTTGCATTTCCGTTTCCATAACACCGATACGCAAGCCCTCTGCAATTTCTTTATAGCCAATCCCTTGCATGCATTGCATATCCTCGGTAACGCCGCTATTAAGAAGCCCTTTGACCTCTTCTATTAAACCGCTTGAAAACATTTCTTCTACGCGGAGATTGATACGCTCGTATAAACGCTCCCTGGGATAGGAAATGGATACGGAAACGAAATCAAATCTTGGAATGGGTTTATCCTGCTGCGCGGATTTCGCCATACCCGTAACGTCGTAAATTTCAAGCGCACGAATTACCCGCTTTAAGTCGTTAAAATGCAGTTTTTCCGCACTTTCGGGGTCTTTCTCGCGCAATATACCATGAACGTATTCCTTGCCGAATTCCTCTGCCAGTTGCTCGTATTTCCTGCGCACCGCTTCATCTGCGCCTGCATTACCGAATTGACTTTTATAAAGCAAGGAATTGATATAAAAGCCCGTACCACCGCAAATAATCGGCAGTTTTCCTGCTTTTAGCAGGTTTTCGAGAATAGGCAAAGCCATCGCCTCGTAATCGCTCACGGAAAAGCTTTGCGTAGGCTCTACCACGTCAATCATGTGATGCGGTACGCCTTGCCGTTCCTCCAAGCTCGGTTTTGCCGTGCCGATATTCAAGCCACGGTATACAAGCAGAGAATCGGCGGAAATCACCTCTCCATTAAAGGCTTTTGCGCAATTTACTGCCAAAGAGGTCTTTCCCGAAGCGGTTGCACCGCATATTACAAGCACTTTATTATTTGTTGCCTGCATTATACAATCCTCTTGAACATTTTTTCAAGCTCTGTACGCGCCATTTTAACAACAACGGGTCTGCCGTGCGGACATTTTAAGCCCATATCTCCGTCCATAAGCGCAAACAGCGCGTCAATTTCCTCGCGCGTGAGGTCCATGCCGCCTTTTACCGCCGCTTTACATGCAGCCGTTGCGAGCTTATCCTTTAAAATTTCCGTTAGCTTAATCGCCCTAAATCCGCTGATATCGCTCAAAATATCATTAAAAAACGCGGAAAGATCAATATGCTGTAAATCCAAAGGAATTGCCGTGATTGAAAAGCTACCGTTTTCCGATTCGGTAATCGCAAAGCCCATATCTCGGATTTCGGAAAGATGCTCGGATATAAATTCACGCTCAAACGCGTTCAGCGACAGCTCGTAAGGCAACAGCATGGGCTGCTGCACAACCGCACGATTATTCATCTGTTCCTTTAAACGGTTGAAAATCAAACGCTCGTGCGCGGCGTGTTGGTCGATAATATATACGCTATCCTTGTATTCGTACAAAAGATAGGTATTGAACAATTTTCCTGCGTAAACGCAGTTGGAAACGTCGATTTTATTCTGTTTGTTCTTGGTTTCAAGCTCTTCCAAAAACTTTTTATTCTCTGCAAAATAATCGGGTTCAGCCGCTTTTACAGGCTCGGTCGCAGGATCGCGCACGATAAACTCGTTGCGCTTGAAATACAAATCGGGAAACCGTTTATGCAGATCCTCGACCGTCTTTTTTGTTTTTCTGGGCTTAGGCAAATCCTCAACACCCTCGGGACGCTTATAATCGCCCACCTCTTCAATGGGAATAAAGCCTTTCGGACGAGGCGTAGCGCCAACGTCAAACGGAAGCTCCATACCCTGCTTACGGTTTACGAACGCAGGCGAGCTCTCCCGAAGCTCACGCTGTGCTTCTTCGTAGGAAATTGTCGTAATTCCAAACACCGATTGACGCTTCGGTTCATCAAGCTGCTTTTCCTTGACCGTTTCTTTCTTCGGCTGCGGCGCGGGCTTTTCCTTTTCAAGAACAGGCGTTTGCGGCATAATCGGGAATGCGTTTTTCGAAGGCTCTTTGACTACGTAATCAAGTGCTTTCGTCTGACCGTCGAGCACGGCGGAAATCACAGAATAGATACAGCCGTAAATAATTTGATTATCCGCAAACCGAACGTCGGCTTTATTTGGATGCACGTTGACGTCTACAATCTCCGTCGGAACGTCGATATATAATACGTAAAAAGGATATTGACGTTTCATTGCATAGCTCGCATACGCATTCGAGAGCGCCGCCGAAATCGTTACGTTTTGGATATATCTACCGTTTAAAAACACACTTTGATAGCTTTTATTCGCTTTAAAATAGTTTTGATTGCCGATATAGCCGCGAATACGGATTCCGTGCTTATCTGCATTGATTTCATAGCATTCCGCAAGCGTAGCCGCGCCGTATACCTCAACGATCGCCTCTTCTACGCCGCCACCGAAGGATTGCAAAATCTTCTTCCCGTTCACGTAATAGGTAAACGCAATTTCAGGACGATTTAAAATAAATCTCGAAACGAAATTGGTAATATCCGATTCCTCGGCTTTTTCCGATTTCAAGAAACCCAAACGCACAGGCGTATTGAAAAATAGCATTTCAACGCTTACGTCCGTTCCGTTCTCGCCTGCCGTTTCTTGCACAGAGCCAAGCTCTCCGCCCTCGGAAGTCAGGCTATAACACTTTCCGCTCGCAGTTTTAGAGGTAATCGTCATTTTAGAAACGGAAGCTATCGACGCGACCGCTTCCCCCCTAAAACCGAGCGTCATGATATTTTCCAGGTCCTCCGCTACCGCAATCTTGCTCGTTGCGTGCGGCAAGAACGCCGATTGCAAATCGTCGCGCTCGATACCCGAACCGTTGTCTACGACACGAATCAACTGCGTGCCGCCCTTCTCGATATAGATTTCAATTTCCGTCGCGCCTGCGTCTATGGAGTTTTCAACAAGCTCTTTTACGACTGAATACGGTCTGTCTACGACCTCGCCCGCCGCAATTCGGTTATACACCTTTGCGGGCAATATATTGATTTTTGCCATCGGTTACATTTCCCCGTCTAATTTTTCTTTTAAATCGCTGACAAGCAAAAATGCTTGCATTGGCGACATGGTATTGATATCCACCTCGGAAAGAATCTTCTCGACCTCTGATAAGCGTCTTTCCTCTGTTTTGGGCTCGTCTGCTTCTTCCGCCTCTATTTGGATTTTTCCCTTGACGATATCGTTCTTTTCAAGCGTTTTTAAAATCATCTTTGCGCGAGCCGTGACCTCTTTGGGTACACCTGCAAGCGAAGCCACCTCGATACCAAAGCTTCTGTTCGCGCCGCCCCTTGCAATCTTACGCAAGAACACCACCGCGCCGTTCAATTCCTTGACTGTTACTTTATAATTCTTAACCCCATCCAAGGAATTTTCAAGCTCCGTAAGTTCGTGATAATGGGTCGAAAATAGCGTTTTTGCTCGAACGTTTTTCGCCAAAAACTCAATAACCGACCACGCGATTGAAAGTCCGTCGTAAGTACTTGTACCGCGCCCAACCTCGTCTAAAACAAGCAAGCTGTCTTTCGTGGCGTGTAACAAAATCGTTGCAACCTCCGTCATTTCGACCATGAAGGTGCTTTGATCAAAAATGAGGTTATCGCTCGCCCCGACCCTTGTGAAAATACGATCGGTCAAGGGAATCTCCGCGGCTTTCGCAGGCACAAAGGCACCGATATGCGCCAAAACGACAATCAGGGCAACCTGCCGCATGTACGTACTCTTACCAGCCATATTCGGGCCCGTAATAATTGCGCAACGGTTTTCTTCGTTATCAAGCAGCGTATCGTTGGGAACAAAACGGTCTTTTGAAATCGCTTCGACAACGGGATGTCGCCCATCCGTAATCTTCAAGGTTTCGCCGCTATCCATAATCTTCGGGCATACGTAACGGCGTTCCTTTGCAACCGTTGCAAACGACGTTAAGCAGTCTAACAGCGCAAGCGCGCCCGAAATCTTTTTGAGGTTTTCGATATTCTCCGAAAGAACTTCCAAAAGCTGCGCGTATAAGCGAGCTTCCAACTGAATCGCACGTTCGCCACTCGTCAAAATCTTTTCTTCCAAAGCCTTCAATTCTTCGGTGATGTATCGTTCGCCCGTCGTCAACGTTTGTTTGCGAATATATTCGGGCGGAGCTTGGTCCTTAAAGGAGTTGGAAATTTCAATATAATAGCCGAACACACGGTTAAAGCCAACCTTTAAGGTCTTAATACCCGTGCGCTCTTTTTCACGCGTTTCCACGTCTTTTAAAAGTGCCTGACCGTTCGTTTTTACCGCACGAAGCTCGTCGAGCTCGGCGTGGAAACCATCGCGGATATACCCACCGTCTTTCATGAGCGCAGGCGCGTTTTCGCTGATTGCCGCCGTCAATAAGTCGGCAAGCTCTTTCATATTCAAAAGCCCGTTGTCGATATCGGATAAAATCGGTGAAGTGAAGCCTGTAAGTTGGAATTTGAGCGAAGGCAACGCATTGAGGGAATTTGCAAGCGCTATACAATCGCGCGGATTGAAATTACCATTGGAAATTTTGCCTGCAAGACGTTCTACGTCGCCGATGGATTTCAGCATTTCCGTTACCCCAACGCGTACAACGGAAGAATTAAAAAGCTCCGTTACGCCCTGTTGGCGGTATTCGATTTCCGATTTATCTTTCAATGGCGAAAGAAGCATTCGGCTCAAAAGTCGAGCCCCCATACCCGTTTTCGTCTTATCCAAAACCCACAAAAGCGAGCCGTATTTCTTATTTTCGGAGTTGTTGCGCACAAGCTCGAGATTGCGGATTGCATTCCCGTCCAAGGTCATATACTTATCGCGATTGACCACCTTAATCGAGCTGATGATAGAGAGCGAATGCTTTTGCGTTTCACGCAGATATTCGACAAGCGCACCCGCCGCAGCGATTAAATTTCCCTTAGCCGCAATCCCATAAGCAGCCAAGGATTTCGTGCCAAGCTGCTCTAAGAGATTCTTTTCTGCGTGCTTAACGTTAAACGCCCAAGGCGCATAACAGGAAAATGCAGGCAGAAGATTGTGTTTTACTTCTTTCAAATTCTTAGAAAGAAGCAGCATATCTTCATTACAGATAATCTCGGCAACGGAAAGCTTGACAAGATGCTCCACGCTTTCTTCAACGGCGGTAGCGCCAACAAATTCCTGTGCTAAAAATTCACCCGTCGTGATATCCGTCCATGCAACCGCAACGCCGTCTGCCGATTTAAACAGACAGGCAATATAATTATTGCGACTCTCATCCAGCATCGTTTCTTCCGTAAGCGTACCTGCGGAAACGATACGCACGACGTCGCGTTCCACAAGCCCCTTGCTTTCTTTGGGATCGGAAAGCTGATCGCAAATTGCAACCTTTTCGCCGCATGCTACCAGCTTTGCAATATATACGTCCGCTGCGTGGTAAGGAATGCCGCACATTGGTGCACGTTCCTCCAAGCCGCAATCCCTGCCCGTCAGGGTAAGGTCAAGGAGCTTGGATACCTTTATCGCATCGTCAAAGAACATTTCATAAAAATCCCCTAAGCGATAAAAGACCACGCAATCTTTATACTTTTCTTTCATGTCGAGATAGTGTCGCATCATGTTAGAAAGTGCCATATTATTTTAACCTGCCTTTCGATTTTTCTCAATCTTTGACGGAAACGACTTCGCCGTACAAAGATATGCCGTTTGCTTTCGTAATTTTCAGGGCTATGAATTTCCCGATTACGTTTGTATTGCTCGAAAAATACCCCATTCTACCAAACTCGTCTCTTCCAAGATACAAGCCCTTTTTCGCATCGTAATCCTCACAGAGAATCTCTACCGTCTTTCCTAAATATTTCTCCGATTTTCGACGAGTCAACGTATTCACGAGCTCCACAAGACGCATGATTCTATCCTTTTGCACCTCTTCTGGAATACGGTTTTCCATTTCCGCAGCTTTCGTGCCTTGCCTTGGTGAATATACAAAGGTAAACGCCGATGCGTAATCCACCTCTTTCACGAGGCTTTCCGTATCGAGATAATCCTCTTCCGTTTCGCCCGGAAACCCGACGATAATATCCGTCGTTACCTCCGCTTCGGGCAGACGACTTTTCAGCATGTGGATTTCGTCTAAATATTTTTCACGGGTATAACGGCGGTTCATTGCCTTTAATACCGCATTTGAACCCGATTGCACGGGCAAATGCACAAGTCTGCAAATCTTTCGGTGCTTTTCCATGACCTTCACGACGTCCTCGTTGAAATCTTTGGGATGACTGGTCATAAAGCGTAAGCGAAAATCCCCTTCGATAGAAGCTACCATATCCAAAAGCTCGGCAAACGTCGTACCAGTTTTACCGTCCGAGCCGTAGGAGTTGACGTTTTGCCCTAAAAGAGTAATTTCTTTATATCCCTCTTTCACCAAGCCCTGCACTTCTGCGAGAATATGCTCGGGTTTTCTCGAACGTTCTCTGCCACGAACGTATGGCACGATGCAATAGGAACAAAAATTATTGCAGCCGTACATAATATTCACCCAAGCGTTTGGATAGCTTGTGCGGTACGCGTCGGGAAATTCGATAATTTCGCCTTCCGTTTCACGGATTTCAATAACACGTTTTTTCTGCGTTTTTTTGCGCTTTATAAGCGTTTCCAGCTCCTCGAGATTGAGCGTACCGAACATAATATCGATAAAAGGGAATTTTTTCTTCAAAACGTCCGTCTTGCCCTTTTCCTGCGTCATGCAACCGCCGACCGCAATCAATAAATTCGGTTTCTGTTTTTTCAATTTTTTCAAAGCGCCGATATTTCCAAATGCATGATTCTCCGCATTTTCGCGAATGCAACAGGTATTAAAAACAATGATATCCGCGTTTTCGTTTGTGTCCGTTTCTTCGTAACCGAGGCGGTGTAAAATCCCTGCAATCTTCTCCGATTCGTGCACGTTCATTTGACAACCGTAGGTTACGATATGATACTTTTCTGCCATAATCTTCTCTTGAATCTTTTAATTTTCTTTTTATTATACACTTTTTTTTGTGTTTTATCAACTCTTTAATGGGTTATCCGCCGATTTTCGTAGAAAATCGTGATAAAAAATCCCAAATGATAAATACTGCTTTCAATGAAACTTTTACGAAAACTGATTTATCTTTTTTTATTGCTATTGCTATTTGGGGCGATTTTTGCCTTTGGATACTATTACGCCGTTACGAAAAACGTACGCTTGGAGCATGAAAAGCTCACCGTTCATCACAGAAACATCCTCGTGTACGACCAGGAAAATTGCGTCGTGAAAAATAATACGACCGCCCTTTCCTCGTCCGTGCATTTCAATGCACTCAACAAACATACGGTCGATGCGTTCGTTTATACGGAAGACAAACGCTTTTTCGAGCATTCAGGCTTCGACGTAAAGCGAATTGCAAAAGCAGCCTTTAACAACGCAAAAGCACGCTCCTTTAAAGAGGGCGCATCGACAATTTCACAGCAGCTCATCAAAAATACTCATCTCTCTCAAGAAAAAACGTTAAAACGCAAGCTTCGGGAATGGAAGCTTACAAGACAGCTCGAAAAATACTATTCCAAAGAACAAATCCTTGAAAAATATCTCAATACCATTTATTTCGGACACAACTGTTTTGGATTGCACGCAGCCGCAAATTTCTATTTCGATAAAACGCCCGAAGAATTGACCTTGGCGGATTCTGCAATCTTAGCAGGGCTTGTCAAATCCCCGAATAATTATTCCCCTTTTAAGCATCCCGAAGCCTGCAAACAGCGCAAACAAACGGTTTTACAGCTTATGCACGCTAATGGCGCAATCACAAAAAATGAATGGACGGCAGCGCAAAATGCCCCCTTGCCGCTACGTCCATTGAATTCAAAAAAAAATACGGGCTTTATGGATTTTCTTTTCGACGAGTTGGATTCAATTACGGAAACCCAGAATTTAAAGCTGGGCGGAAAAATTGAAATTTTCACGGCGTTTGACCCTATACTACAAGAAAAAATTGAAGAAATCACCAAAAATTTCGAAAATTTAGATAAAAGCGTCTTAGTTTTAGACGGAGAAAAACACGCCTATAAAGCTTGCGTTTCAACGCTTGGAAACGTGTGCAGATTGCCAGGTTCCGTCATTAAGCCCTTGCTTGTTTACACACCTGCCTTTGAGGAGCGTCTACTCGTACCTGCCACCCCCATTTTAGACGAAAAAATCAATTTCGGTGGATATGCACCCGAGAATTACGATGGGAAATTTCACGGCTACGTAAGCGCACGCGAATGCGTTGAAAAGAGCCTGAACGTGCCTGCTGTTAAGGTATTACAATCTGTCGGTGTAGAAAAAGCAGCTTCTTATATGCAAAAATTAAATCTTCCCATTGCGCGAGAGGATTATTCGTTAGCGCTCGCCCTCGGCGGTATGAAAAAAGGCTTCACTTTGAAAGATTTATCGAACGCCTATTCCGCTTTTCAAAACGGCGGCAACTATTTTGAATGTGGGTTTATTAACGAAATTCGCATCGACGGCGTTTCCGTTTATAAAAAAGCTATTCGTAGCCAAAAAGTATTTTCCGAAGAAAGTGCCTATCTTATGACCGACATTTTAAAAAGTACTGCAAAATATGGAACAGCTAAAAAACTGCGAACTCTGCCTTTTCCGATTGCCGCAAAAACCGGCACGGTCGGAACAGAAAAAGGAAATACGGACGCCTATTCGATTTCTTATACCGCCAAGGATTGCGTCAGCGTATGGCTTGGGAATGCAGATAACGCCCCTATGGAGCATACGGGCGGCGGTATGCCATGTAACCTTAGCTACCAAATCCACGAATATTTATATAAGCGTTATCAAGAGGCAGGACAACCCATACCCGACTTTAAAAAGCCTATTGGAATCACACGTATTGCCTTGGATAAAACCGCCTATTATGACACGCATACTATGCTTCTTGCAGACGAGCTTTCGCCCCCTGAATTCCAGTTTGAAGAAGTGTTCTCCAAGAGCATGATTCCCTTGAAAAAATCTGATATTTTCAGCAATCCAAGCATTATACCGCCCACCATTTCCATCGAAAACGGCAAGGTAAAAATTCAATTTTTTTCGGCGCAAAATATGCCTTATCAATATAAAATTGTTCGCTACGATTATGCGACGCATACTACCGTTTATGAGGGTGGATATCAAGAAATTATTTATGATGAAATTGAAGAGAATAAGCATTATCAGTATACCGTAATACCCATTTGCAACGGCGTACAGGGAAAGCCGATAACATTACCTATCGTTTCCACAAAAAATACGCCTACTCTACCATCTAAGGAGGAAATCTTAGAAAAAAACTGGTGGGAGTATTAAAAAAGTCCCGTCGCTGACTTGCGACGGGACTTCACGTTTATACGTTATAATTCGATTTTTTCAAGCGTTGTGAAAGCTTCTTCAATCAAGCCCTCTACGTCAAGCTTGCTTTCCTCATGCAAAATATCTTTCATCTTTGGACGAATCGCAGGGAAATCAGGTAAGAATACGGTACAACAATCTTCAAATGGTAATATCGAGGTTTCATACGCCCCCATTTTTACTGATTTTTCGATGATTTCGTTTTTATCAAAGCTAACAAGCGGACGAAGCACAGGCAACGTTTCCACGACCGAATTTGAAGAAGTCATCCCTTCAATCGTTTGACTGGCAACCTGCCCAAGGCTCTCCCCTGTAATTAGACACTGTCCACCGATACGCTTTGCCTGCCGTTCGGCAATTCGATACATGAAACGGCGAAGAAGCGTAATCATAAGCTCTGGACGACATTTTTCGTGGATTTCTTCCTGAATATGGGTAACGCTGACCGTGTACATTGTCGTTCCGCAGGTGTATTCAGAAAGAATCCGTGCAAGCTCCACAACCTTTTCCTTGGCTTGCATATTTGTGTAAGGATAGCTATGAAAATGCAGACAATCGACGTTCATGCCGCGTTTCGCCATCATATAGCCGGCTACGGGGCTGTCAATACCCCCCGAAAGCAACAATAAGCCCTTTCCTGCCGTGCCTACGGGCATACCGTTCGCACCGCCGATAAATTCCCCAAACACAAGCGCGAGCCCGTTTTCACGGATATCTACGCGAATGGTGAACGAGGGATTATGCACGTCTACCGCTAATTTTCCTTTTGCATAGTCCAAAAGCATTCCGCCAAGCTTTTTGCTGATTTCCACCGAAGTCATCGGGTATTTCTTATCGCCGCGATGGGATTCTACCTTAAACGTACCATTAGGACGGCAAAGCCCTTTCGCCACCTCGAAAATACTGTCTAAATCCGAAGCCGTTTCATACGCATAACTAAGCGTATGTACCCCGAATACCTTTTGCAGCTTTTCCATGATAGCTTCTGCATCCTCTTCCGCAAAATCACGAACAAGGTATCTGCCGCTTTGTTTAATCAAACGGTGCTCGTAAGCCTGAATCGCACGACGAAGATTCGTCTCGAACGCGCGCTCAAAAAAGCCCCTATTCTTTCCTTTCAAAAACAATTCCGCATAGCGGATAATAATTACCTTTTCCATACTGTTTTCCTTATTTCATTCTGCGCGCCAAATCTTTTCCGATTTCATTTAAGAGTCTTGCGCCTTCCTCAATCTCATTTTCCGTCGTAGCAGGTGAAAAGCTGATACGAATAAAGCCGTCTGCAATTTTTTCATCAAAACCACAGGCTAAAATCACTTTGCTGTAACGGTTTTTCGCATTCGACGAACACGCCGAGCCCGTACCGATAATCAAGCCCTTGTCATCTGCCATATGCAAAAGCACTTCTCCGCGAAGTCCGCGCGCAGAAACACTTAAAATATAGGGCGTACCCGACTCCTGCGACAACCTCGTATAAAGCTCTTTATCAAGTAAACCCCAAAGCTTTTCACGGTATTTCGTCAATCTTTCGTAGTCTGCTTTCAGCGTTTTGAACTTTTCTTCTGCGGCATATTCAAATTGCTTGATTCCAAACACGTTCTCCGTACCGCTGCGCCTACCGCTTTCCTGACCACCCCCGATAATATACGGCGGCAAAACCAAGCTCTTACGCTTTATCAGCCCGCCGACGCCTTTTAATCCGCCGATTTTATGCGCGCTGACCGAATACAAATCAATTTCTTTCGCCAAACGGAACGGGATTTTACCGTAGCCCTGCACACCGTCAACGTGGAATATCGTCCTTGGATTTTTTGCCTTAACGAGCTTTGCAATCGCATTCACGTCGTTGATTGCCCCGATTTCGTTATTCACGTGCATTACGGAAACAAAACTCGTTTTCTCATCGACGAAATCGAGCAATTTCTCTACGTTTACACTGCCATCCGCATTCAGGGGGGCAATTCGGGTATCTATTCCACGGTTTTTAAGCTCGGCAAATGCCGCCGACACCGCAGAATGCTCACCTGCGGTCGTGATTGCGTTACCACGACGGGCAAAGGCAAAAATCGCTTGATTGTCCGATTCTGTACCACAGGATGTAAATATCCATTCAAAAGCCGCTTCGTCTGCGACCTTAGAAAGCAAAGCGGAGCGCGCTTTTTTCAGCTCGCCCTGCAACGCATACCCCTCGACGTATAACGCCGACGGATTATAAAATTTTTCCGTTACGTATTCACCTGCACGATCAAATGCCGTTTTGCTTGGCTTGGTCGTTGCGGCGTTATCAAAATATATCATTTTTGCATTGCCTTTTTCTTTTCTTGCATCACGTAATCGCTTTCAAGCGTTGTGCGCTTCACGAATTTAAGCATGTGCATAAGCAGGTCTTCACGACATTCGAGCACGTACAGCTTCTTGCCGTTATAGTTCGCCAAAATATACATAAAAAACTTATTTTCCGCCGCCTCTACGTTCGAGGTACAGATGACTTTCTTTGTCGAAGGATCAGCGGCAAAACGCTCGTAACCAGGATTATCCACGTCACCGATTTGAATAATATCTTCAGGATTCAATCTTGCAACCAGTTTTCTTTTATTGATATTGATTACTTTTGCGATGCGCAATTCACCCGATACGAACGCATAGTCATAACTGACGTTAAAGGTTGCTTTCCACTTGGATAAAATAAACCAAATAAGGAAAAATTGCAAACAAATAATCCCCCAAAATATCAGGTATTGAAAGGGAATCATTAGCGCAAACAACACGCCCATAATACCAATCGTCAAAAATATCATGGAAATGATATGCACGATTTTATATTTTTTTTCAGCCTTAGCCGAGTTTCGTAAAACGGAGCTTTCCTCGTAAAAAACGTCCATTTTTTTCCTCCTTGTTCCATTGGCATTGCGACCGCCGAAACGGTCGCCTGCCATTTTGTTAAATTTCCAGCGTACCCTCGTAGACCTTCTTTACGCTACCCATCAGCTCAACGTCGCCGTTCGAATGATAGTTGACTGTCAAATCGCCGCCGCGAAGCTTAACCGTTACGTTGGTATCCTTTTCGCAATACCCTGCCAAAACCGCCGCAACAACCGCCGCGCATGCGCCCGTACCGCAAGCCCACGTTTCCCCACTGCCACGTTCCCAAACGCGCATCTTAATCGTTACTTTATTAACCACGCGGATAAATTCCGTATTGATTCCTTCGGGGAAATATTCACAATTTTCGAATTTAGGTCCGACTTTCTTTAAATTGATTGCGTCCACCTTATCGCTGAACACTACGCAGTGCGGATTACCAACGTTGACAAGCGTTACGTCGTAGTCCGTTCCACCAATCTTCACCGTTTTTCCAACGATTTGGGATTCATCCCATACGCAAGGGATTTTTGCGCCTGCAAGCTCGGCTTTACCAAGATTTACACTCGCGCTGTTTACCGTTCCGCTAAACGAGTATACTCGAACGTCGCAAACACCTTTTGCGATTTCGATTTTCATGTCGTTCTTGCGCACGATACCGTTTTCGTAAAGATATTTGCCGATACAACGAATTGCGTTACCACCAGTGGACGCCTCCGTACCGTTACGGTTGAATATGCGAACCTTTGCGTCTGCTACATTAGAATTTTCAATCAGTGCGATTCCGTCGCCGCCGATTCCGTAATGGGAAGGCACGTAGTTTACTGCAATCGATTCGGGACAGGTAATTTTACCGTCACGGTTATCGAATACGATATAATCGTTACCGCAAGACTGCATCTTCGTGAAGTTCAGCTTGAGATTCTCCGTACGAAGCGCATTGATATCAACAAGCTCTGTATTGTCCTCGGTAAATTTACTTGCAATAATATCCGCCAAAGCATTTGCGGTGTCAAGCGCCGTCAACACCGTAATACCCAACAGAATTGCATGGTGATGTAAACGAATGAAATCGTTGATAGACTCCATATCCGTCTTACCTGTATAGACAACGTAATCGATTTTGCCCTCGTCCATGAGCTTGATAACCGTATCGGTAGCGGAAAGTCTGTCCACCACCTCGCATTCAAAGCCCAAATCGGTAATGACCTTGGCTGTACCCTTAGTTGCGTACATATTACAGCCGAGATCCCCGAATTTCTTTGCAATCGTCAATACGTCGAGCTTGTCCTGATCGTTTACCGTCATATATACGCCGACGGGACGGCTCTCGGACGGATGACACATCTTAAAGCCTGCGGATACCAAGCCCTTGAACATCGCCTCTTCAATCGTTTTACCGATACCGAGTACCTCGCCCGTAGATTTCATTTGCGGGCCGAGCTGGGAGTTGACGTCATTAAGCTTTTCAAAGCTGAATACGGGCACTTTTACCGCCACGTACGGCGAGGAAGGATACAAGCCCGTTCCATAGCCAAGCGATTTGAGTTTTGCGCCGACGATAATCTTCGTCGCAAGCTCTACCATCGGTACGCCCGTCACCTTTGAAATATACGGAACGGTACGCGAAGCACGAGGATTTACCTCAATAACGTACAACTGACCGCGATAGATAAGATACTGAATATTGATTAAGCCCTTTGTCTTTAATTCCAAAGCAAGCTGCGTCGAAACCTCGATAATGCGTTCAAGCATCGTATCTTCGAGATTGTAGGGAGGATATACGGCAATCGAGTCGCCCGAGTGAATACCCGTACGTTCGATATGCTGCATGATACCAGGAATCAAAACGTCTTTTCCGTCGGAAATAGCGTCTACTTCCAGCTCCGTACCCATAAGATATTTATCGCAAAGCACGGGGTTTTCAATGCCCTGTGCCAAAATAACGTCCATATAACGGCATACGTCCTCTTGCGAGAATGCAATCGTCATGTTTTGACCACCGATTACGTACGAAGGACGAAGGAGTACGGGATATTCAAGCTTCTCCGCCGCCGCCAAAGCTTCGTCTTTCGTCATGACGGTAATTGCCTTCGGACGGGGAATGGAATATTTGTCGAGAAGCGCCTCGAAACGTTCTCTGTCCTCCGCTGCGTCTACGCTGTCCGCCGAAGTTCCGAGAATCCGAATCCCGTGTTTATCAAAATAGGAGCAAAGGTTGATTGCCGTCTGACCACCGAACGTGATGATAACGCCGTAAGGCTTTTCCACGTCTAAAACGTGCTGCACGTCTTCGGGGGTCAAAGGCTCGAAATACAGTCTATCCGCCGTATCGAAATCGGTGGAAACCGTTTCAGGGTTGTTGTTGATAATCGCCACTTCATAACCGAGCTCTTTGAGCGTCCAAACGCAATGTACGGAAGAGTAGTCGAATTCAATACCCTGCCCGATACGAATAGGGCCTGAGCCGATAACAACGATACGCTTTTTATCGCTCTTCGCCACGAACGGCTTTGCTTCGTCGTGTTCGTGCGGGTCGAACGTCGAATAGAAATACGGGGTCTTTGCAGGGAATTCCGCCGCACAGGTATCTACCATTTTATAGGCAACCTTTTTGCGGTAAGGAATCTTCTGTCCGCTAAACGCCGCGATATCCTTATCAAGATAACCTAAGCGTTTGCCCTCTTCATAGAGCTCCTTCGTCAGCTTTTCACCGCTTGTAAGACGTTCCTCGTAAGCAATCAGATTCTTAAATTTGTTCAAGAACCAGCGGTCAATTTTCGTGATATTGAATACCTCGTCGACGGTAACCCCTCTTTTCAACGCTGCGTATACAGCGAAAATTCTTTCGTCTGTCATTTCGGGAAGCTTTGCAAGCAGTTCTTCTTTCGTCGATTCTAAGAACTTTTTATAGTTCATGGTGCTCGTGGAAATCTCCGCACCGCGAACCGCTTTCATCATCGCCATTTCAAAGGACGTACCGATTGACATTACCTCACCCGTCGCTTTCATACGCGTACCGAGCTCACGCTTTGCGTACAAGAATTTATCAAACGGCCACTTGGGCATCTTTACAACTAAATAGTCGATTGTAGGCTCGAAACAAGCGTAGGTATTGCCCGTAACGTCGTTTACAATTTCATCAAGCGTATAGCCGAGTGCGATTTTCGAAGTAACCTTTGCAATCGGGAAACCCGTTGCCTTGGAAGCAAGTGCCGATGAACGGCTAACACGGGGATTTACCTCGATAACGGAATATTCAAAAGAATCGGGGTTTAATGCAAACTGTACGTTACAGCCGCCCTCGATACCGAGCTCCGTAATAATCGAAAGCGCAGCGTTTCTGAGCATGCTATATTCTTTATTCGAAAGGGTAACGGCAGGAGCAACAACAATGGAGTCACCCGTGTGAATACCGACAGGGTCGACGTTTTCCATAGAACAAACGGTCAGCACGTTGCCTGCGCTGTCGCGGAGCACTTCAAACTCAATCTCTTTCCAGCCTGCGATATATTTCTCGATGAGCACCTGTGTAATCGGAGAAAGCATCAAGCCGTTGTGAGAAATAAGGCGCAATTCTTCTTCATTATACGCAACGCCGCCGCCTGCGCCGCCAAGGGTGTACGCCGGACGAATGATAACGGGATAGCCAAGCTTATTTGCAATGGCAACGCACTCCTCTACCGTATATGCAATATCGGACGGTACGCAGGGCTGATGAATCTTCTCCATCGTTTCCTTGAAAAGCTCTCTATCCTCCGAACGGTCGATAGCGTCCAGCTTCGTACCAATCAATTTTACGCCGTGTGCGTCCAAAAAGCCCGATTTTGCGAGCTTGCAACCCATGGTCAAGCCCGTCTGACCGCCGAGCGACGCCAACAAGCTATCCGGCTTTTCCTTAATGATGATTCTCTTTAAGGATTCTTCCGTAAGCGGTTCGAGATAAATTTCATCGGCGAGCGCCTTATCCGTCATAATTGTAGCGGGGTTAGAGTTACAAAGCACTACGTTGACCCCTTCGCTTTTCATAACGCGGCAGGCTTGCGCGCCCGCATAGTCGAATTCTGCGGCTTGTCCGATTACAATAGGACCGGAGCCGATTACCAATACTTTTTTAACGTCGCTTCTCTTAGGCATTTTCTTTCTCCTTTTCCATCATTGCAAAGAATTTTTTGTATAAAGGATTCTCCGTTGCGCCGATCTCGCAAGCCTCGGGCGTAAACTGTACCGTAAACGCTTTATGCATAGGATAATCAATCCCCTCACAAGAGCCGTCGTTGACGTTCGTATGACTAATCTCGCCTTCCTTAACCGTTTTTGACTGCACTTCATAGCCGTGATTTTGCGAGGAGATATAAACTCTTCCGTCCGCCTTGCTCTTCACGGGCTGATTGCCGCCGCGATGTCCGTATTTTTGTTTCGACGTATCCGCGCCAAGCGCAAGCGCAACAAGCTGATGCCCAAGCCCGATGCCAAACGCAGGCGTTTTTCCGAGCAGCTTTTTCACCTCATCTAAAATTGTAGGCTCTGCCTTGGGATCGCCAGGGCCGTCGGAAAGCACTACACCGTCTGCGCCAAGCGCAAGGATTTCCTCCGCCGTTGCAAATGCAGGCATGGAAATCACACGGCAGCCTTTCGCTACAAGGTTTTCAATCGTGCTCTTTTTAGCGCCAAAATTCCAAAGCGCAACCGTATATTTTGATTTTTCTTCGCCATACGTTGCCTTGCACGTGGGCGCAACCGTTTTTATTGCATTCTGTACTTGATACGCAGACAGCTCTGCAAGCTCTGTATCCGTCAAGCGTTTCTCACTGATACGCGCGTTCATAACGCCGTTTTCACGGAGTATTTTGGTAAGCTCACGGGTGTCTACGCCGTAAATACCGACCACACCCTCTTTTTTAAGATACGCTTCTAACGTACCCTCCATACGGAAATTTGAAGGCGCGTCGCAAATCTCTCTCACAACATACGCGGAAACCCAAGCTTTTTCGCTTTCCACGTCGGTTGTAATCGAGCCGTAATTTCCAATCAAGGGAAAGGTTTGCACGACAATCTGACCGAAATTTACAGGATCGGTCAACGTTTCCATATACCCGACCATTCCCGTCGAAAACACCAATTCGCCCGTAACTGTGCCCGAAGCACCAAACGCATAACCTTGGAACACGGTTCCGTTTTGCAACGTCAAATACAGTTTCTTCTTTTTCATATACGTTCCTTCTATATATTGATTTAAATTTTTTCCGTTTTTACAAAAAATAAGACTGATTTTGAAAAATCAGCCTTGTTTACGAGAAATGAAAAGATTTTGCGAAATGGAAAAAGCAACAAAAGCGCCTTTCAGACCTAAATCCGAATCGGCGAGCCCCGTCATCTTCACATTCAGTTTTTCCATAGATATCGCATTCATCATATAGCACCTGCTCATTTCTATATATTATAGCATGAGAAAGCAGACTTGTCAACTCTTCGAAAGAAGTTTTTCAACGAAAAATAATATAAAATATATTTTTCCTTTACGCAGCTCCAATACTTACAACGCGCAACTGTACGACGTTGCGGAATAATTTCCATCGCTAAGCCGAATCTCTAAAACTACCTCTCTATCTTCGTATACGCGGTGAAAGCTCTCTTCCGTTATCGGCAAAAATTCCCCTTCCTCCAAAGCTACAAACGAGCCTGTTTTCGAGCGAATCGCAATATACATTCCCAACGGAGCGCTACCCTTTTCCTGCGCTACCGCGCGATAAATCCCGTCGACATCCAAGCCCTCTTTTCCAATCGAACGACGAATGGATAAGGAAGAAGCCAACGTTTTGGCAATCGAACGCGCCTCCTTCAACGATCTTGCGCCCATAACTTTAAAGGAAATCGAACGATTTTTATCAATTTCGTCCGAGGTTAAGGCTTTGCAGATTTCCCGCAAAGTTTCCTTTAACGCATATACGAATTTTTTATATTCGGAATCCTCGCAAGCGATACGATAATTCCCCGCCTTACCGTTTGCAAGAATGCACACAAGGTCGTTAGGTGAAGAAACGCCGTCAAGATTTAATAAATTCAAACTATCGTTTACGGCGACTCGTAACGCATTTTGCAGCATCTCCGTCGTGATATTAACGTCCGTAGTTAAAAACACAAGCATTGTCGCCATATTTGGGCATACGCAAAGATTTCCTTTGAATACCGCACCGATTTTACACTCGTAATCCCCAAGCTCGAACGAATACGAAAGCTGTTTTGCCCGTTTATCCGTAGTCCGTATTGCTTCCGCAACCGACAAGCTGTGTTCGTGCGTTGCCCCCAAGCCTGCGACCAGATTCGGTATGCCAAATTCAAAAGGTTCTAAGGATAATTCTTTACTAATTTTCCCCGTCGAAGCCATAACGGTATCCATGGCGTCGGAGCCTGCGGATTTTGCAAGCAAACGACTTGCTTTTACCGTGATTTCTTTTGCGTTTTCCTGAAAGACGTTTGCATAATCACTGTTGACGAGAATCGCTTGCGCTAAGCCGTTGCTAACGTGCCGTTTCGTTACCTCTGACGGCGCACCGCATACACGCTCTGCGTACATACACGCAACGGGACAGCGCCTCTCTGCCATAATCAAACCGAGGTCGGGTTTTTCGGGATTATCACCGATTCCGCAATAGGTTGCAGCCGCGCGAAAGCCCGACGGCGCGCATACGCCGCCTTCCAGTTCCCGAAGCTCTCTGTTTACCCCGTTTTTCCTCATTTTCTAAGCGTCTCCTCAAACTCAATATACGCCTGCACAACAATTTCGTTGGCGACATTCACGCCCTGCGTAAGATAGCTTCCGTCCTCCTGTGCCATTCTATAAAAACGCAGCTCTTCCCCTTCCTTGCACTGTTTAACGTAGGATATTGAAAAGCGTTTCAGCCTCTTGTCTGCAAGCTCTGCAACCGTAAAGCAATTCAAGCAATAATCCGCATAGCGCGTATTGTTGACGTGCATGTTATGGTCATACTCCGAATTTGCAATTTTGAGTGAAAAACAAAGCGTTCCCTCTTCCGTTTTGAAGGCGGGAATTTTCCATTTGACGTTTTCCATAACTTTTGTGGTGTTGTAGGTCGAATAATCCTGATTATCAATGACCTTTGATTGCGCAAGCTTCCCTGCGGCAACGTCGATTAGACACCAACGCGAGGTTGCATTAGAAAGCAACTCGCCCGATTTCGAATACATTTGATATTCGCGCCCGAAAATCACGTGCGACGGCGGAAGAGGCCAAGTCTTTACAACGACCGTTTCTCCAAGCGCAATTGGGCGGAGAAACTCACAACAAATATTCGTCACCATAAACGCATAGCCGCGCGGTTTTACGTAATCGTAACCAAAACCAAGCTCGTCCGCGCTGTAACACGCTACTTCTTCCAAATAGGAAAGCGCCGTGGAAATCTTCAATTCGTCCTTGAAATCCACTTCGCAAAATTTTACTTTAAATTCTTCAATATATTC
>JAFUMY010000082.1 GCA_017482415.1 Clostridia bacterium | reverse complement strand
TAGAAGAAGACTTGTTAAATTGCGCGGATTTCGAAGTGGAACCCAAAAAAGCAGTTACTTTTGCGCGGTGGGATGAGATGACTTCCGTTTGTAAGTTTTAAGAGGTAAATATGGCAATTATTTTTAATGAACAATCCAAAACTTTTAAGTTAGATACAAGCATTTCCAGCTATATCATCAAGATATATGAGGGCGGGTATCTTCTTAATCTGTATTATGGAAGAAAAATCCCCGAAAATATGATAGAGGGATTTGCCATCAGGGCGAAAAACGCTTCCTTTTCCCCTGCGGATTCCGTAATGGGCGAGGGGGATTTTGCACCCGATTCTGCACCGATTGAGTATGGCTGTGACGGCGCAGGCGATTTTAGAATTTCCGCAATTAAGGTAAGAAATCACAACGGCGACAGCGTGACGGATTTGCGATATTTGTCGCATAAAATTTATCAAGGAAAGCCGTTCATCAAAGACATGCCTGCCTCTTTTGCCGAAAAAGACGAAGCAACTACGCTTGAAATTACGACGGTGGACAAGGTTACGAATTTACAAGTAACGCTTGTATATACCGTTTTTGAAGCACTGGGTGTTATGACCAAAAGCGTACAAATTAAAAATAATTCTGATAAGGATATGTTCATTGAAAGGGCGTTCAGCCTTTGCAATGATTTCCCGAAGATGGATTTCGATTTGATTTCTCTTTACGGCAGACATTATTTTGAAAGAAAAATCGAAAGAAGAGCCTTGGCGCACGGCTTGCAAGGGGTGGAGAGTAACAAGGGAATTTCCAGTCATTGTCAAAATCCTTTCGTTGCGTTGGTGGCTAAAGAAACGGACGAAGAGAGGGGCGAAGCCTATGGGTTTAACTTGGTCTATTCGGGAAATTTCTCGGCTTTGGTGGAATGCGATTACAACGATTCCGCAAGATTGATTATGGGTATCAATCCCAACCATTTCTCTTGGAAATTGCGCCCTGCGGAGACGTTTTATACCCCCGAAGTCGTTTGCGTGTATTCGCCAAACGGTTTAGGGGAAATGAGCCGAACCTTCCACAAATTTTACAACAAGCACCTTATTAAATGGAAACGCAAGTACGAAAAACGTCCTGTTCTTATCAACAGTTGGGAAGCGGCTTATTTTGATATCAACAGCGAGAAATTGCTTGATTTTGCCGTAGCCGCCAAGGATTTGGGCATTGATATGCTCGTTATGGACGACGGCTGGTTTGGGCATAGAAACAACGATAAATCCTCGCTGGGCGATTGGTTTGTGAATCAAGAGAAATTCCCCGACGGCTTGACGCCGTTTATTGATAAGGTACATGAAATAGGGCTGAAATTCGGTATTTGGTTTGAGCCTGAAATGATTTCTCCCGATTCCGATTTGTTTAGGGCGCATCCCGATATGTGCGTACATGCCAAGGGTAGAGCACCCATGCTGGGAAGAACGCAATACGTCTTGGACGTATCAAGAGAAGACGTTAGGGATTTGATTTGGGAACAGCTTGACGCGATTCTTTCCGCAAACAAAATCGATTACGTAAAGTGGGATTTTAACCGTTATATTTCGGATGCGGATTCCGCTATTCTGCCTGCCGACCAAAAGAAGGAATTTTTCCATCGGTTTATCCTCGGTACGTATGATTTGATGAACCGTTTGACGACGAAATATCCCGATATTTTGTTGGAAAGCTGTTCGGGTGGCGGCGGTAGATTTGACCCTGCTATGCTCTATTATTCACCGCAAATTTGGACGAGCGACAACACGGACACTATCGATAGGCTGTCTATTCAATTTGGTACGTCGCTTTGTTATCCAGCCTCTTCAATGGGGGCGCACGTATCCGACTATCCTCGCGCTTTCTACGGCACGAAAGCGGACGTCGCGCTTTGGGGCTCGTTTGGGTATGAGCTCGATATTAGAAAATTAACGGAGGAACAAAAGGCAGAGTTCAAAGGGCATATTGCTCCGTTGCTCGTAGGGCTAAGAAAAAGTTATATTCATATATGCAAATGGGTAAATTTTGAAAATTGGCGGGGTTCTTGAAAAAATAGTTCAAATTGAGGGATAAATCCAAGGCTTTTTGGACTAAAGTATGGACTAAATAAAAACACGCTGAATCCCTTTAAAATAAAGGCTTTTAACGAAATCAAGAAGTGTTTTTTTGGCTGTTAATCCGTGTGTCGTCACTGACGCTCGCGGAGGGTAGAGGTGAGTGGAACATGCTTTTACGTGCTCGCTATTCCGTCGCTACACTCCTTACGAGCCTGACAGGGGCAGCCAATATGCAGGAATTTGTGTATAAACACACGAAATTCCTGTATTTTTGTAAAGAGAAAGGGAGTTGCACATTTGCAACTCCCTTTCAAAACCCACCAGCTGTGCTGGTGGCAAATAGCTTTAGCTTCAAGTCTACCATTTGCTATACAAAAAAAACTCCTCTGTGCTAAACTGTATGTAAGACTCGCAACCGTATACAAGTAAGCACAAAGGAGGACGTTAAAATTGAAGAACCAAAATAACGACACATACAGTTTAGCAC
>JAFUMY010000081.1 GCA_017482415.1 Clostridia bacterium | reverse complement strand
CGTTATGACCGCAAAAGCCGGTGAAAAATTCGGTGCGGACGGCTTACTCGCCGTTACACCCTATTACAACAAATGCACGCAAAACGGTTTGGTGGAATACTACCGCGCGATTTGCGAAGCGGTGTCTATTCCCGTAATCGCTTATAACGTGCCCGGTAGAACGGGTGTGGAAATCCAGCCCGCCACCATGGCAAAGATTGCGGAAATCCCCAACATCGCAGGCATCAAGGACGCAGGCGGCAACATGAGCAAAACCATGGAAACCCTCCGTCTTGTCCGTGAAAAATGCGACGTATATTCGGGTGAGGACGCGCTCAACTTCCCCATTCTTGCAGTTGGCGGCGCAGGCGTTATTTCCGTTGTTTCCAACCTCGCGCCTAAGGCAGTGAAAGAGCTTTGCAGCCTCGTAAAGGCAGGCGAGCTTGCAAAAGCCGCGGCACTTAACGATAAGCTTCTGCCTCTTGCAAACGCTTGTTTTGTGGAAGTCAATCCCATCCCTGTAAAGGAAGGTATGAATATACTCGGTTTCAACGCAGGCACACCGCGCGCTCCGCTCACACAAATGGAGCCCAGCAACCGTGAAAAATTGCGCACTGCAATGCAGAATTTCGGTTTGGAGTGTAAAGCGTAATGAAAAAGACGAGAATTATACTTTGCGGCGCATGCGGTAAAATGGGCGGAAACGTCCTTTCCCTCCTTGCCTCCGACGATGAAGCGACTGCGGTTTGCGGCGTCGATCTTTACCCCAGAGAAATCGGGATTCCCGTATACCCTTCCTTCGCGGACGTAACGGAAGAAGCGGACGTCATTATCGATTTCTCCTCCCCCGTTGAGCTGAAAGAACGTTTGGAATACGCAAAAGCGCACAAGCTTGGCATCGTGCTCGCATCGACGGGCTTCACCCAAGAGGACCTTGCGCTTATCCAAGAATATTCGAAGAGCATAGCCATTTTTAAAACGGCAAATCTTTCCCTTGGCGTCAACCTCATGCAGGCGCTTTGCAAAGCAGCAGCTGAAGTATTGGGGGATAGCTTCGACGTGGAAATCGTTGAGAAGCATCATAATTTGAAAAAAGACGCGCCGAGCGGCACAGCTTTAATGCTCGCAGATACGGTAAACGAAGCTTTTGCAGGTCAAAAACGTTACGTCAACGGCAGAGACGGAATCGTGGGTGCAAGAGAGAAATCGGAAATCGGTATCCATGCAGTACGCGGCGGCACAATCGTGGGTGAACACGAGGTCATTTTCGCAGGCGAAGACGAAATCATCACGATTTCGCACAGCGCAAGAAGCAAGCGCGTTTTCGCTGTCGGCGCAATCCGCGCAGCGAAGTATTTACCTAAAAAAGGCGCAGGCATGTACGAGATGAAAGATCTTCTTGCTGAAGAAAACTCCTAAATTTTTTCCTATAAAACGACGACCGCAGGGCTTTGAGCCCTGCGGTCTTTTTTTATTTTTCAATTTCAAACTCGAATGCTCTCGCCGATTCCCCCTGCATTTTGCAACGGAAAATTCCGTCCTGTATCGAATACTCGTTCGCGGCGTTTTTCGGATATACAAGCTTCGCTGATTTCGCGCCGTACCTACGGAGATCCTCCACGACCTCACAAGCTCCGTCCGACATGTGATACCAGCTCAAATACAGCTTTTCCGACGTTTTCATTCCCGTGCAAACCACCTCGTCCGATACGGAGGTGAAGCCTCGGGGCATAACGGGAAGCGCCGTTTTCTTCGCAACGGCAAGGCTGCGGTAGTACGCCAAGCCCTCTTTTAACAATTCCTTTTGGACGTCGGATAAATATTCAAGCCGCGTTGCCAAATGGATTACGTAATAGAAGGAATTGACCATATTGATTATAACTTGTTCGTCCGTCGTTTGCGTTTCGCGGAATTTACGGACGGGCATACACCATACCCCCGTCTGTTCAGGCAGGATTGCCATCGGCTGATTCGCAATTGCGTAGGGTACGGTGAAATAGGTGGGCATATCCGAAAAGCTGATGACCGCCGCCTGCGCGGAAGAATCCGCATCCATACACATACCGCCGCTAGCGCAGGATTCAAATAATACGTCGGGATATTTTTCCTGTATCGCTTTATACCATTCTCGGTACGCCTTTACGTGCTGTACCGCCCCCTCGACAATGCTCCCCGATTCACAATCGTTGCCCATCGCCGTTTGATTATAGTCGATTTTTATATATGCGGGCCCATACGTAGATACCATGTCCGCGATGATTGCGTCTGCGCGCGCACGTGTTTCCGCTTTCGTGAAATCGAGCTGATACCTGCAATTACATCCAGGGCGTCTGCCGTTGACGTGGAAGAAGCAATCCTCGGGATATGCGTCTTTATTGCAATATATGCCAACGCTTTGTACCTCTACCCAAAGCCCAAGCTTCATGCCCTTTGCTTTGATTGCTTCCGTCGTCTTTTTTAATCCGCTGGGATAGTTGACGAGGTTTTCCTTCCATTCCCCGATTTCATGGGTCGGAGAATGCCCAATCCCCTTATCATGCCAGCCTGCGTCGATGACGTAATAATCCGCACCGTACTTTGCGACCTCGTCCGAACAGCTTGCGTCCATATCCTCGGTAGGATGATCGTAGGTGTTTTCCATAAAATTATTATAAATAACTTTTGAGGGAACGTCGTGCTTGCACGGCAAACGTACCTCACGACGATATTTCGTCATGTGTTCAAGTATACAATCCAAGGACTCGCCACCAACCACGCGGACGCTCTCCGTGCGATAGGTTTCCCCTGCCTTTAACACCTTATACCAACCGTTATCGGCAAAGGTTTTGCCCGTAAGACAAAGGGCAAATTCACCGCGCTCGAATTCCAGTTCATAATGCCAGCCGGCTTCGGGAGACAGCTCGAAATACAAAAGTCCCTGCCCTTCTTTTTCCAAAATACCCATAGGTAGGTACTGCTTCGTCGTCTGCGTGCCGTTGCTCGTTACCGAATATTTCCCTTTACGCTCTACCTCCGCCCTCGCAAAGCCTCGGAAGCCCTCGGCGTTTAAATCAGTCTTTTCAAACATCGCTTCCGAGCAGTGGGTATTATAGCCCTTCCAAAGGTTAGGCAGCTTTTTGTCCTCGTCCATCACGCCGAATAAAGTCAGCGGAGACACACCCTCGATTTGAATATCCTCCTTAGAAATATTCTCTACCTCTTTATACACACAAAGTGTTGCAAATTCTTTATACAGCGTATAGACGCTACGAACCAAAAGCCGTTCACTCTGCTCGGTAATAATCAGCTTTTGTTTGTCGATTTCTTGCACAAGCTTTGAATCCACGAACGTGAATTTTTCTCCAAGCACGGCATTGCGGTCAAAGTGCCTTGCAAAGTATGCTCCACCCGTCAAAAATACACAGCTATGGGTGCCCTTTGACTTACTATTCACCTGCTGTTTCCCAAAAAAGGAAAGGGTTTGAATGGAAACATTCTCGTTTTCCACGCAAAATTCTATATCCGTATAGGCATTTGAAAGCTTTAAACTCATCTTGTTCACCTTTTTGCGATATCCGCTTTTTCTTATATTTTATCCGTTTTAAATGTCCCAAACAATAGAGATTTGTTTGTATTTTTTGTGAATTTGTGCTATACTTAAAAAAAATTGGCGGTGCGGACATGTTAAAACAACACATAACTCCAACCTTATTTTTAAATGGGCTCAAAATCTACGACGTCGGCGAGGAAACAGAGGCGGTATTAAATCCAAAACACCCCCTGCCGAGATTTCGCTGTATCGTGCATTTCATTCTTTCAGGAAAAGGCTTTTTCGAACTTGGTACAGGAGAAAAGTACTCTCTTGCCAAAGGAAATATGTTCAGCATTTACGGAAACGAATCGGTTGCCTATTATTCCGACCCGACCGATCCCATGCACTACTACTGGATTGGTTTTGGCGGCGCGGACGGCGAAACGGTGTTAAACGACCTTGGTTTTTCAAAATCCCATCCCGTTTGCACGCTGACCGATGTGAAAGCGGTGAAAAACGCATTCCAAAGCCTTCTCGACGCCTGGCAGGATAAGGAGCGTTACCGTTTCCTTGCACAGTTCTATTCCCTAATCGATACTCTGAAAGATAAAAATACCGAACGTGCAAAGGTACTGTATACCGAACATGACGATCTGTTCAAACGCGCAATCGGGTTCATGGAGCTTAATCTACATAAAAACATGAAGCTCTCCGACTTAACCGAGCATCTCAACGTTTCTCGTTCCCACTTTACCCGAAGCTTTACAAAGCGTTTCGGCATGCCCCCCTATCGATATTATTTACGAATAAAATTGTACGCAGCGGAGAGTCTTTTGATATCTTCCCCCGATTACCCCGTTTCCACCATTGCGGATATTCTCGGTTTCCCTGACGTATATTCCTTTTCCAAGCTCTTTAAGCAGTTTTTTGGCAATTCGCCGTCCGTGCACCGCAAAACGGCGATTCTACCCAAAAACACCCTTTAACCGTGCGCTATTGCATACAAATTCGTTATACTGCTTTATAAAATGGCTTAAAAATGTATTGTATAGAGACACAATAAAATATCGGACTTTCCGCTCTACCAGCTAAAAGTCCGATATTTTTTAATTTCTTTTCTTCTTAATAATGAATAAATATACCATTAGTCCCACAACCACCAATAGAACAATCGAGCTAACAACAATTGCGATAATGATTCCCTTGTTGTTATCATCCTTATTAGAAATAGAATTATCTCCTATTTCAGAAGTGCTCGGATTCGTAGACGAGTTGTCGAAATTATCAGGTGAGGTGTTTTCGTTCGTATCATTATAATCAGAAAAATCACTTTCATAAACAATATTGACATTTGACAAACAATCGTTGTTTGAATAAACTTTTATGTTTGACCATTCCGCTTTTGTTCCTGAATAATAAATGATACGCAGAGCAGTGCATTCTTCCAATGCGGAATCCCCAATGCGTTCTATATTATTGTAAATATAAATACTTTTTAGATTCGTACAACCCGAAAAAGCTTTCTCGCCAAGTGTTATCACTCCATTCGGCAACTCAACATACTGAATATTG
>JAFUMY010000080.1 GCA_017482415.1 Clostridia bacterium | reverse complement strand
TTGTAACGGTGAAATTGCGCCTTTGGCACAGAGAAGTTTTCGCCATAGGCGAAAGTGAAGTTTGGGCTATGCCCAAGTGAAGTTTGCCCTTTGGGCAAGTTGTGGCTGTAATTTAAAACGAAGAGCCGAGGATTTTTCCTCGGCTCTTTTCACGCGTTGCGTGAGGAACGCCTGCGGCGTTAAAGCGCAAGCAACGTGACGTTGCGTTTACAAAAGTTTAACAAAAGACTTACAGCTTCTTTACCGATTTTTGTTTTTTCGGCAATAACCATTTCGTATAATACAAGTACAAAGTTCGGGCAGCACCCGAAAATCCATAAAAAGGAAAAAGCTTCAAGGAGAAAAAATAAAATGAGTAACAATGAACAGGCAATCGTAAACGCAATCCGCGCAGACTACACGGAAAAACCCGTTAGCAAGGTCAATGCTTTGGTCGAGCTTGACAGAAAGGTAAAACGCCCTGCGGAAATCTTCGCATACAGCTTCGGTACGGCAGGCGCGCTCGTGCTCGGTACGGGCATGTGCTTGGCGATGAAAATCATCGGCAAAACCATGGCGTACATGATGCCCTTGGGTATCGTAATCGGGCTTTTGGGTATAGGCATGGTCACGGCGAATTATTTCTTATACAAGAAAATTTTAAAAAGCCGCAAACAAAAATACGGCAAAGAAATTCTCGCGCTCAGCGACGAGCTTTTGCAGAAATAATTATGAAAAGGAGATAAAAAGATGGGATTGATTCAATTTTTCAAAAACGCGTTCTCGGACATGAAGAAGGGTGCAAAAGCACAGCACGAAGTAGACAAGGCGAACTTTAACGCCGTAAAAGCGGAATCGAAAGCACAGTGGGAAGAGGCGAAAATGTCCCCCTCTGCAAGACAGGCAAAAATGCAGGCAGAGCGTGAAGCGCAAATCGCGGAAGCAAACGCACGCACTGCGGCGGCGGAAGCACGCATCGAAGCGGCTAAAAACAGCAAATAACCAAAAGTAAGGGGCGCATTGCGCCTCTTTTTCGTATAAATACAGAGGAATATCATGAAAAAGAAACACTCGTATAAGGTCGGAAAAAAGACGGTGGAACGGGAAATTAATTACATTCCCGTGCGCTATATTTTTGCTGCGCTTATCACGCTTTTTGAAATTTTAGCGATTATCGGCGTTGTTGTTGCGTGTTGTTATTTCATACCGTATTTTTATTTAGCGGCAGGGGCAACGCAGGTTTTTTGCGTGGTCAAAATCTGTTCGTCCGACGATAACCCCGATTATAAAATCCCTTGGCTGCTGTTCGTTATGATTCTGCCCATCGCAGGCTTTATGCTGTATTTCATTTTCTATTCGAGAAAGCTCCAAAAGAAATACGTAAAACGCTTAAACGAATTAAAACGCAGGGGGTATGTACGCGACGACGGAGCATTGTTTGCACAGCTCCGCAAGGAATCCCCCGTTGCCTATAACCAAGCGCAGCTGCTTTGTAAAATCGCGGACGCGCATTTATTTACAAACACCGCGCAGGAATACTTCCCGCTTGGGGAAGATATGTGGCCGCGCATGTTGGAGGATTTAAGCGTTGCGAAAAAGTTTATTTATCTTGAATATTTCATCATCGAAGAAGGGGAGTTCTGGAACTCGATTTTAGGGATTTTGAAAGAAAAGGCGGCGCAGGGCGTAGACGTTCGGGTGGTCTACGACGATATCGGGTGTATGTCGACGCTTCCCGGTAACTATGCGAAAATGCTCAAAAGGTTCGGCATTAACGCCACGCCGTTTTCGCGGCTTCGCGGTGCGGCAGACGGTGAGTTTAACAACCGCAGCCATAGAAAGATTCTTGTCATAGACGGCTTGATTTGGGTACACAGGCGGTGTGAATATCGCAGACGAGTACGTAAACAAGGTCGAAAGATTCGGGCATTGGAAGGACGTTGGCATTCGTTTAGAGGGCGAGGCGGTATGGGAATTGACTCATCTGTTTTTGACTGATTACGGACTGAATGTGAAAAATGCGCCTTTTGTGACAGAGGTTTATCCTGAGGCTAAAGGAAGAACGGCGGCGGGGTATTTGATTCCGTTTGGGGACGGGCCAAATCCCTTGTATACCCACCGCGTGGGCAAACACGTCATTCGAGGCTTGCTTGAAAATGCAACTCGCTACGCATACGTGACGACGCCGTATTTAATTTTGGATAACGAGATGTGTCAATGCTTGGAAAGCGCGGCTTTGCGTGGCGTGGACGTGCGGATTATTTTGCCGCATATCCCCGATAAAAAGCTGGTGTTTAGTATGACGAGAAGCTTTTATTCGAGGCTGATGTCGGCTGGAGTGAAAATCTATGAATACGAGCCTGGTTTTATTCACGCAAAGAGCTATTTGGTGGACGACGAGCTTGCAATGATTGGGACGATTAACCTTGACTATCGCAGCCTTGTGCATCATTTTGAAAACGGTGTTTGGATGTATAAGACGGGATGCATTAAAGCGATTAAAGCGGATATAGACGAAACGCTTGAAAAGAGTATTCTGATTGACAAGAAAGATTTAAAGACCAACCTTTTGCAACGAATGTTCCGTGCAATCGTGCGTATTTTTGCACCGTTATTATAAAACAAAAACTCCTCGCAAAAGCGGGGAGTTTATCTTTTATAGAGTACAGGTATGCGTTGAATTACACAAAAGGGCGTTCTGCGCGAATGACGCAAAAGCAGTTTTTCCGACACCTTGAAACGGCTTCCGCCACCGCTTTTTCCGCTTCGTCGTTTGCCATTTTGCAATCGGCAGGCAGTACGAGGTCGAAGATTAGGTTGACGTTCGTTTCCCCGAGCGTGGTGCGGAAATCGTGAATGGAAAATTCGGGGTTTACTTCTTTCGCGGCGTCTACCGCCAGAGTATACAGCTCGTTGACGACGGGATCGTCAATCACGATGGGGTCAAGGTGGACGGTGACGATACAGCCGAATTTGGCGTGCATATCCCGTTCCATTTGGTCGACTTCTTCATGCGCGATATTGATATCTGAATCGGAGGGTACTTCCGCATGGAAGGAGACGATTTGTCTGCCAGGGCCGTAATCGTGTACCATAACGTCGTGGATACCGACGATTTTCGAATACCCTTTCGAGAACTCGTAAATTTCTTTGATGAATTCGGGGTCGGGGGGCGAGCCGAGCAAAAGGTCGATGGTTTCCTTTGCGGCTTTCACGCCTGCAAAAAGGATGAACGCAGCGACAAGCAAGCCTGCATAGCCGTCGATGGTAACGTTCCAAATGCTTGCAACGATAGACGAAACCAAAACGAGCGACGTCGCGATGCAATCGCTAAGGCTGTCCGTTGCGGAGGCTTTTAAAGACACCGAGTTGATTTTCTTGCCGATGCTCCGATAGAAAAAGAACAGCCATACCTTGACGAGAATCGCCGCGCCAAGCAGGATGAACGTCCATTTCCCGACGGTGGGGGCTACGGGGAATCGAATTTTATCAATGGAGGAGGTCAACAGCTCGAACCCGACGAGGATGATGAGCATATCGACGATAAAGCCCGAAACGTATTCTAATCTACCGTGTCCCAAGGGATGCTCCTTATCCACGGGCTTGGAGGCGAGGCGGAAGCCGATGAGGGCAACGATTGCCGAGCCTGCGTCTGCGATATTGTTGAACGCATCCGCGATGATTGCGACGGAGCCTGCAAGAATACCTACGGTGAGCTTACCGCCGAACAACAGCACGTTGAGTAGAATTCCAACCGCGCCTGCAAGACCTGCGTATTTGCCTCGAACGGCAGGGTCGGAAGGGTTTTTGTCTTTGCCGATAAACAGCCGAATTAAAAAGTTTGTCATAAAACACCTTTTCATTGTATTATAAGCGTATCTATTATATGCTTTATAACAATTTTTGTCAACGCAAAATGAAAGTTTGAAAAAAAGAAAAATATAAAATTAAAACAGTTTCCTTTTTTGCGGAAATATGCTATAATAAAAAACGAAATTATTTTTGGAGACAAAAAATGGATTGGATTGAAAGTATTTGGGTTGCGATTCCTGCGCTTTTGATAGGGTTCGTGTTCTTGGTAAAGGGTGCGGACTGGTTTGTAGACGGCGCGGCAGGGATTGCGGAAAAATTACGCGTACCCACCTTAATTGTTGGGTTGACCATCGTATCCTTTGGTACGAGCGCGCCGGAGCTTGCAACGTCGATTATTTCGTCTACGCAAGGCAGCGGCGATATCGCAATCGGCAACGTCTTAGGCAGTAACATTACCAACATTCTTCTGATTTTGGGCTTGGCGGCGGTGATTTGTCCCTTGGTCGTACAAAAAAGCACGCTGCTTTTCGACTTTCCCGTACTGCTTGTCACCAGTGTACTCGTTCTCCTTTTAGGTGGCTTCGACGGATACCTGGGTGCCCTGGACGGGTGGATTATGTTTATTTTGTCCTTGGCGTATATGGGCTTTTTGGTATGGTATGCCGTGCGCGAAAGCAAGAAGCAAACGGAGTTTAAGGGTATCGACACTTCGCACCCGATTGCCATATTCGAAGAGAACGGAGAGAAAGAGCCTAAAAAAGGTTTTTCCGCATGGTATGAGAATATGAAAGAAAAGTTTTGGTTCTTGATTGTCATTACTGTGGTGGGCTTGGCGCTCGTTGTCGTTGGCGCATTGTTCGGGGTTATTCCTGCGGCGAAAGAGATTGCAAGAGGCTTTGGTATTTCCGAAAAGGTTATCGGGCTTACAGTCGTCGCGATAGGGACGTCCTTGCCTGAGCTTGTCACTTGCGTAGTAGCAGCAAAGAAAGGGGAAACGGACATTGCGGTAGGCGATATCGTGGGCAGTAACGTGTTCAACGTATTGCGCACGCTGGGGCTTTCTGCGGCGATTGTTCCGCTTGCGTTTAGTTCCTCGTTCGTGATTGACGGCTTGATTGCGCTTGGTGCGGCTGTGCTTTTGGCGGTATTCGGCTATATGAAAAATCATAAGATACAGCGCTGGGGCGGCATCGTGATGCTCGCTTGCTTTGCATCCTATTACGTTTATTTATTCGCGACGCAGCTGTAAAATAAATTCCGCTAAAATCAAAAAAATTTAAAAAAGAAAGCAAAAACGCTTGCCAAAGTGTGGGAAATCATATATAATAGTTGTCGACTTCGAGCGTTCCGCTGCCTTTTTTTGGGCGTGATGAGGAATCACGCAGCGGGTTATGAACGTATCGTAAATAACGGAGGTAAAGTCAAAAATGAAAGGAATTATCGAAGCTATCAACGCTGAAAGCATGAAAGCTGAAGTTCCCGCGTTCAACGTAGGTGACACTGTAAAGGTTGGCTACAAAATCATTGAAGGCGGCAAGGAAAGAGTCCAGAACTTCGAGGGCGTCGTAATCGCAAAGAGAAACGGCGGCATTTCGGAAACTTTCACCGTTCGCCACATTTCCTATGGCGTAGGCGTAGAAAAAACCTATCCTCTTCATTCCCCG
>JAFUMY010000079.1 GCA_017482415.1 Clostridia bacterium | reverse complement strand
CGGCATAAGGGGCTGGGGAAATTAAACGTTACGGCAACGGACGAGGCGATTTCGCATATCGCAAGAATGGCTGGCGGAGATCTTCGTTCTGCGTATAACGCTTTGGAGCTTGCTGCAATTACCACGCCGCCCGATTCGAACGGACAGGTAACGGTAACCCTTACGGATGCCGAACAGTCCATTCAAAGAAAGGCACTTTCCTATAACGAGGATTCCTATTACGACTTTCTTTCGGCGTTTTGCAAATCTTTAAGGGGGAGCGACGCAAACGCGGCTTTGTATTATGCAATGCGCCTTATCGAGGGCGGTTGCGACCCTATGATGGTTGCGCGGCGCTTGGTTGTACATTCGGCAGAGGACGTCGGGATGGCGGATCCTCGCGCGTTGCAGATTGCAACTTCTGCAATGTATGCCTTGGAACGCATCGGGTATCCCGAAGCAATGCTACCGCTTTCGGAGGCAATCGTATACGTTTGCGAGGCGGAGAAAAGCGCGTCGGTGAAATCGGCGATGTATGCGGCGATTGCGGATGCGAAAAACGTTCGTGATGATAACGTTCCGCCCTACTTAAAGGATAATAGCTTTGGCGGCGCAGACGATAAAGCGCAGAGCAGGAATTATAAGTATCCCCACGATTACGGCGGTTACGTCGAACAGCAGTACTTACCCGATTCCTTAAAGAATCGAATCTATTATACGCCAAGCGATAAGGGCTACGAAAAAGAGGTTTTGGAAATCAGAAAACGCAAAGGCAAAAAATACTAAATGTGCGTACCGTGTACGCGATGAAAGCGTATAAGGAGGAAAATTATGAAATGTTTATACTGTGATTGTACGGACAGTAAGGTGGTGGATTCCCGCTCGGCAGACGACGGGAGAACGATTAGACGGCGCAGGGAATGTACGGGTTGCGGCCGTCGTTTTACGACCTATGAAACGATAGAAGTTACCCCCGTTTTGGTGGTGAAAAATAACGGCACGCGTGAATCGTACAATGCGGAAAAGGTGCGTAACGGGATTATCAAGTCCTGCGAAAAACGCCCCGTTGCTATGCAGGAAATTGACAACATGGTGGCGGAAATTTCCAAACAGGTATATAATAGCATGGAGAGCGAGGTCACGACCAAGGATATCGGTGAAATGGTCATGGAGCGTTTGAAAAAGCTCGACGAGGTAGCGTACGTGCGCTATGCGTCCGTTTACCGTTCCTTTAAGGATATGTCCTCTTTCATGGCAGAGCTTAAACAAATGATGAAAAGTAAGTAAACAATACAAGGGATAAGGTATGCATAATCAATCGACAAAGCTCCTGACGGTTGGCGGCGTTGCGCTCGGCGGCGGCTCTGGGGTAAAAATTCAATCGATGACGACGACAAAAACTGCGGAGGTTGACAAAACGGTTTCGCAGATTCTTGCATTGGAACGAGCAGGCTGTGAAATCGTGCGCGTAGCGATTGCGGACGAGATGGATGCAGTCGCGGTAAAAAGCGTGAAGGAAAGGATAAACATTCCGCTTGTTGCGGATATCCATTTCTCACCAAAGCTTGCGGTTATGGCAATTGAAAACGGTGCGGATAAGGTACGTATCAATCCAGGAAATATCGGTGGCGAAAAGGAAATTGAATTCGTTGCGGATTGCGTGAAGGCGCATGGGATTCCCGTGCGTGTCGGCTCAAATACAGGCAGCATCGAAAAACACTTTCTCGACCGCTATGGAAGAAGCGCGGAGGCGTTGGTCGAAAGCGCGTTGTATAACGTAGGGATTTTGGAAAAGTTCGGGGTGAACGATATCGTGATTTCCGTAAAGGCGTCGGACGTAAAATTGACGGTGGACGCGTACATGCTCCTTGCAAAGCGCACGAATTACCCTCTGCATTTGGGGGTAACGGAGGCAGGTACAACGGAGGCGGGAATTGTCAAAAGCTCGGTGGGAATCGGTAGTCTTTTGTTGCAGGGTATCGGGGATACGATTCGTGTTTCGCTGACGGATGATCCCGTCCGTGAGGTGTATGCGGCGCAACATATTTTACGTGCTTGCGGTTTAGATGAAGAATTTGTGGAGGTAGTGTCTTGCCCGACCTGTGGCAGATGCGCTTGGGACAGCATGCTCCTTGCGGAAAAGGTAACCGCGTTTGTGCGCCCCTATAAAAAACGCGCGAAAATCGCCGTTATGGGCTGCGTGGTAAACGGGCCGGGAGAAGCGAAGGACGCCGATCTCGGTATTGCAGGCGGCGTAGGCTCTTGCTTGATTTTCCGTAAGGGTGAGGTATATAAAAAAATCGACGCAAATAAAGCGGAAGAGGAATTTTTAAAAGAGATAAAGAGGCTGCTTGATGGAGAATAAATTAGACGAATATTTGTCAAAAATCCGTATGCTGGACGGACTTAAAAATGCGATTCTTTGCGGAATCACCGTTGCGAAACGGGAAAACACCGCAGAGTTCTTTTTGGTGACGGACAAAACGTATACGGCAAAAGAGGAAGCCTCCGTTTGCGAGATATCGGGAAAATACCTCCCCGACGGTATGACGGCAAGGGTGAAAATCGTAAAGCGCGTACCCGAAGCGGAAAGCCTCAAAAAACGCATCTTTGAATATATTCAAAAGACCTTTCCTGCCGCTTCGGCATTCTTGGAAGAGGGGAATATCGAGGTGGAAATGCTCGATAGCGGCGCGCATTTTTACGTGGATATCGCCTCGGGCGAGCAGTCGTTGTTTTCTTCGGGGAAAATCCTCGACGAGGTAAGCAGGTACTTAATGAGTGGGTATTGCGGCACCTTTTACGGGAACGTGCGTATTGTGGAAAAGGCGGCACCTGACGAGAGCCTTTTGGAGGAGTTGACCGAAACGGAAACGGACGAGGTAATTCCTGTGGAAATTAGAAGATTCCCGATTACGGAATACGTAAAAATCGACGGCGTGGACGAGCCGCTTACCACGGCGGTGTATATTGCCGATTGCCAAAACGCAGAGGGGAATTACTGTATTTGCGGTACGGTTACGTATATCGAAGAAATCGAGTACACGAAGCACAACGAAACGACGGGCGAGGACGTAAAAAAAAGCCGTTTCTCGGTTACGCTCAACGACGGCTCGGCGGCGCTTCGCACGACCTATTTTCCTAAGAAAGCGACGTTGGAAAAAATCCGTCAGTTGAAAGCAGGGGATAAGATTGTGATTAGCGGTTCGAACGAGGAATATAAAGGCGTGACTTCGTTCAAGGCGGCAAAAATCAATTACGGCGAGCCGCCCGAGGGTTTTGAGCCGATTGCAAGACAGGGCAAACCCGTACCAAAATCCTATCATACCGTATTCCCCGAGCCATACGTGGATTACACGCAGGCAGGGCTTTTCGATGATTTGAATAAGCCCGAACAGCTCAAAAAGAACGTATTTGTCGTCTTTGACTTGGAAACGACGGGCTTGAATAACAATCCCGCGATGGGCAGAATGGATAAGATTATCGAGCTTGGCGCAGTGAAGATTGTAAACGGCGAAATGGCGGAGAAGTTTTCCACGTTCGTGGCGTGCAAGGATAAGCTCTCGAACGAGATTATCAACTTGACGGGGATTCACGACGAGGACCTTATTGGTGCGCCCGAAATTGATAAAGTGCTTGCTGATTTTTATAAGTTCACGGACGGCGCGTATTTGGTTGGACATAACGTTACGTTCGATTACCGTTTCGTGCAGTATTACGGTGAACAGCATGGGTATATGTTCGATAAAAAGCAGTTCGATACGCTCATCTTGGCACAGGAGGTTTTGCGCGGTCAGCTTGCAAACTATAAGCTGAACACCGTTGCCGACCATTACGGCTTTACATTCAATCACCACCGTGCGTTCGACGACGCATGCGTTACGGCAAAGGTGTTTATCGAGCTTGTAAAGGCGAAGGGCGGTTTATAATCGGAAATTTGAAAAAAATTCCGTAAAGCTTGGTAAAATGCTTGCAAATTGTTTATAATAATGTTATAATGAGGATACTTAATAATGCTTTTTTGTTATTGAGAGTGGTTTCGCGCCACTCTCAATAATTCTTGTAAGGGGTTAATTATGAAAGTAAAACCGATAGAAGAGATTCTTTCTTCTCTGCAACCGATTGCGGATGAACTGGGGATTGAAATTGTGGAGGTTGAATTCAAACAGGGTAAAGAACCTGCGCTGACGGTATACATCGATATTGATGGCGGCGTGGATTTAGATACCTGCGAGAAGTTCCATCGCGCAATCGATCCCGTGCTCGACGAGGTGGACCCGACGTTCGGTGCACCGTACACCCTCAACGTATCCAGCCCAGGCTTGGATAGACCGCTCAAAACCGAACGGGATTTCCAAAAATGCTTGGGGCTCAAAGTAGAGGTGAAGCTGTTTGCGCCTATGCAGGGTAAGAAATTTTTTGAAATGGTTTTAAAAGGTCACGATGAAAATTGCGTGTACCTTGAGGATAAGGGACAGGAATTAAAGCTGGAAAAGAGTAAAATCGCGAAAATCTGTCGTGCGATTGACTTTGACGGCTTGGAATAATAATTGGCAAAAAAAGAAAAAACATACGAAATTCATTTAGGAGATTATAACCATGGAAAACAAGGAGTTTTTTGCGGCGCTTACCGATCTGGTAAGAGAAAAGGGCATCAGTGAGGCAGCGTTTATCGAAACTTTGGAAAACGCTTTGGCGTCCGCGTACAAGAAACAGTTTGACGGCGGCGCGGAAGTGGCAGTATCCCTCGATGCGGAGCTTGGCACGATTGAATTCCGTGCAACTCGCTACGTTGTGGAAGAGGTAGAGGATAAGGATAAGGAAATTTCCCTCGAAGACGCGCAGGAATTGAATCCCGATTATAAAGTGGGTGATACGATTGTAAAGACGTTTATCCCCAAGGACTTCGGGCGTATTGCGGCGCAGACGGCAAAACAGGTTATTTTACAGAAATTACATGAAGCAGAACGCGACAACACCTTCTCCGAATTCTCGGATAAGGAAGGCGAGCTCATGGAAGGCGTTATCCGCAAAATCGATGATAGAAACATCTACGTTGAACTCGGTGATAAAAAAATCGAGGGCGTTATGCCTCCTCAGGACCGTGTTCCCACCGAAAGATACGCGCTTGGCGATAAGTTAAAGGTATTCGTAAAACGCGTTAAGAACAACGGCAGAAATTCGCAAATCGTGGTATCCCGTACCGCGCAGGGCCTTGTAAAGAAGCTCTTTGAAGAACAGGTCCCTGAAATTGCGCAGGGTATCGTTGAAATCAAAGAAATCGCACGTGAACCTGGTCATCGTACCAAGATGGCGATTTTGTCGAACGACGCGCGCGTAGACGCTGTCGGCGCATGCGTAGGTAACCGCGGCGCGAGAGTCAACGCAGTTGTAGAAGAACTCGGCGGCGAGAAGATTGATATCATTCTTTGGAACGAAGATCCCTTGGCGTTCATTTACAAGGCGCTTTCTCCCGCTACCGTGCTTTCGGTAACGGCGAAGGGCGAACGTAGCGCAATGGCAATCGTTCCCGACGACAAGCTTTCGCTTGCAATCGGTAGAGACGGTCAAAACGCGCGTTTGGCAGCTCGTTTGACGGGCTGGAAGATTGACGTAAAGAGTGCGTCTTCCCCCGAAGCTGCTGAAATTTTGGCTTCTATTGAAAACGACGAAGCGGAAACCGAAGAATAATTCTCCGCGCGGAGTATCGCGCCAAGAAAGAGTTTTGGGAGGCGAGTTATGCCGAAGAAAAAGAACGTACCTATGCGTATGTGTATAGCCTGTCGGGAGATGAAGCCCAAGCAGGAGATGCTGCGCGTGGTCAAAAATGCCGATGGGGAAATTTTCCCCGATCCGACGGGTAAAGCCGCCGGTCGCGGCGCATATATCTGCGATAACGGCGAATGCCTGAAAAAGTTAATGGGGAAAAAGCTGCTCCATAAAACCTTTTCAACGGACGTTGCGCCCGAGGTTTATCGGGGTATAGAGGAGGAATCGCTTGGAGAAAAGTAAAATCGAAGCCTACCTCGGTTTTTGCATCCGTGCCAGAAAAATCATATTCGGCGCGGAGAGTATAGAAAAGAAAAACAAGGGAGTATTCTTGCTCGTTATCGACGGCGGAATCGGAAAAAACTCCTTGAAGCCTATTTTGCTTGCCAAAGAACGCTTGGGCTGTCCGCTGTACGTAACGGACGAGGGCGTTTTGGGGGCATGGGTACACCGTCCCGCAGTCAAAGCGGTGGCGATCACGGACAATCACCTCGCATCGGCAATGCTTTCCGCAGCCGACGGCGAGCCGCAATTTAAATTATATTCAGGAGGGAACAACTGAACTTATGGCAAAAAAATACGAGAACGTGGAAAAAATCAGTAGCTTGCTTGAAGACGAGCAGCTTGGCGGACTGCAAAAGAGTCTTGCCGCCACGGAAAAGAGCCTTTCGGAAATTTTAAAGAAATTATCCGCTTTGGAAGCAGAAAAAGCGGAGCGTGAAGCAGCAGAGGCTGCGGCTCGTGCGGCGGAAGAAGCACGCGCAGCCGCAGAGGAAGCGGCGCGTATTGCTGCGGAAGAAGCGGCGAAAGCGGCGGCGGAAGAAGCGGCAAAAGCAAAGAAAGGCAGAAAGAAAAAAGAAGAGAGCGAGGTAAAAGAAGAAGTCGCTCAAGAAGAAAAGAAGAAAGAAACACCTGCTTCTCAGCCAGTAGAAGAAATACCTGCGCCCGAAGCGGTTGAAGAAACGAAAGTAGAGGAAAAAGCTGAGGCGAAATCGGAAACGAAGCCTGAAACGCGTACGTTTGTTCCCAAACCCGAAACGCGTCCTGCGCCTGGCGCTCCTCGCGCACCGAGATATTTCCGCAACGGTCAAGAGCAGGGTGTATACGTTGCAAAGCCCGGCGTGGAACCCGCGCCTACGAACAGCTCGACCTTCCGTCCTCGTCCCGCAGGCGAAAGACCGCATACGGGAGCAAGACCTGCGCCTCAAAGCGCAAGACCTGCAAGACCGATGGCGGGCGGTCCCGTAGACGCGCCTATCGCGCCTTCGAGAGATACGAAGTCTTTCTCCGCGCCTGCGAAGAAAAAGACCTTCGAAAAGACGTACACGGAAAAGAAACCCGTATCTAAACGTACACTTATCCGTCAACAGGGTATGACGGTGGAGGATTTCGACGAGGATAAGTCGGGTTACAGAAAGGTGCGTTCGCCTAAGAAACAGAAGCGTCAGGAAATCCAGACGATTAAGATTGAACACGCAGTCGTTACGACGCAGGAAATTCCTTTGAAAGTCTTGTCCGAAAAGCTTGGTGTTTCGGCTGTTGAAATCACCAAACGCCTCTTTAAAGAGGGTATCATGAAAGGCATCAACGATTCCATCGACTACGATAACGCAGCGTTAATGGCGGCGGATATGGGTATCGACCTTGAATACAAGCCCGAGAAGACGGCGGAAGAGGTATTGATGGATACGGTGGTCGCGGAAGACGAAAGCAAGCTCGTATTGAGAGCACCCGTCGTTACGGTTATGGGTCACGTTGACCACGGTAAAACCTCGCTCCTCGACAAGATTCGTGCAACGTCGGTTACGAGCGGCGAAGCCGGCGGTATTACGCAGAGCATCGGTGCTTATACGGTAACGGCAAAGGGTAAGCAGATTACCTTTATCGATACGCCCGGTCACGCGGCGTTCACGGCAATGCGTGCGCGCGGCGCACAGGTAACGGACATCGTTATCCTCGTGGTTGCGGCAGACGACGGTATCATGCCCCAGACGGTGGAAGCAATCAACCACGCAAAAGCGGCGAACGTTCCCATTATCGTTGCTATGAATAAAATGGATAAATACGAGATCAATCCCGATCGCGTAAAGCAAGAGCTTATCGAACACGAGCTTGTTCCCGAAGAATGGGGCGGCGACACGATGGTTGTTCCCGTTTCCGCAAAAACGGGTATGGGTATCGACGATCTGCTTGATTCCGTCAACCTTGTTGCGGAAATGCAGGAGCTTAAAGCGAACCCCGACCGTCAGGCAAAGGGTACGATTATCGAAGCGAAGCTCGACAAGGGTAAAGGCCCCGTTGCAAGCATTATCGTACAGACGGGTACTTTAAAAACGGGCGACAACATTCTTTCGGGTACAACCATGGGGCGTGTCCGTGCAATGTTCGACGACAAGGGCAGACCTGTCAAGAGCGCAGGCCCGTCCATGGCGGTATCCATTCTCGGTCTTGAAGACGTGCCCAACGCAGGCGATAGCATTATGGCGGTTGACCAGTCGCTTATGAAGCAGGTTCAGGAAGAAAGAAAGAACAGAGAACGCGAAAGCATGATTAAAGAACAGAGCCGCGTAACCCTCGACGACGTGTTTGCGCAGGTAGAAGAGGGCAAGATTAAGAACCTCAACCTCATCGTCAAAGGTGACGTACAGGGTAGCGTTGAAGCGGTCAAGCAGTCTTTGGAAAAGCTCTCGAACGAAGAAATTCGCGTAAAAGTTATCCACTCGGCGGCAGGCGCGGTCAACGAAGGCGACGTCATGCTTGCAGACAGTGCAAACGCAATCATTATCGGCTTCAACGTTCGTCCTGATACCAAGGCGAAGAAGCTTGCGGAAACCTCCAAGGTGGATGTAAGAAGCTACCGTATCATTTACGAGCTTCTCGACGATATGGAAGCGGCGCTTAAAGGTATGCTTGCACCCAAGCTTAGAGAAATTCTTACGGGTAAATGCGAAGTCCGTCAGACGTTCAATATCACGGGCGTTGGTACGATTGCAGGCTGCTACGTTACGGACGGTAAGATTGTCCGCGGCGGTAAGCTTCGTATCTACCGTGAAGATATCATGATTTGCGAAGGCGGCGTAAAGCAGCTCAAGCGTTTCAAGGACGACGTCAAGGAAGTCAACTACGGCTACGAATGCGGCTGTGCAATCGAAGGCTTCAACGAAATCCGTATCGGCGATATTATTGAATGTTATATTACGGAGGAAATTAAGGCATAATGAAAGTGTCGAGAACCTTCCGTTTGAACGGTGAATATCAGAAAGAAATCAGCGAAATCATTCGCCGCATGAAGGACAGAATGCCCGATCTCAAAGGCTTGATTTCCGTGACGGAAGCGGACGTTGCGCCCGACTTAAAAACGGCGAATATCTACGTCAGTATCTATGCGAAAAACGAGGAAGAAACGAAGCGTTCTTTCGCTGTATTGCAGGAAAATGCTGGATTTATCCGTCATGAGCTTTCTCAGGTCATGCGTATGCGCACCGTGCCGTCTATTACCTTTAAAATGGACGGAAGTATGGTGTACGGCTCGAAAATGGACGAGCTTTTCAAGAAAATCACCTATTCCACGCCTGAAAATAAAGACGAGGAATAAAGACGGAAAAATACGCGCGGAATCTCCTGCGCGTTTTTTCGTGAATATATAAGGAGTGCTTATGACAAACTGCGATTTGAAGAGAATAGCAGAACGAATTCAAGGCGCGGAGCGCGTTGCAATTTTCACCCACATGCGTCCTGACGGCGATGCGCTTGGAGGCGCGTTTGCGCTTGGTGCAGCGTTGGACGTTTTAGGAATCGATAACGAGATTTGCGTGGAATCGGACGTCCCCTCAAACCTGCGTTTTATGGAAGGGATAGAAAGAGTGAAAAAAGCCCCGAAAAAGGAGTATGATTTACTCATAGCCGTGGATTGCAGCGACGAGGCGCGTTTAGGGGCGCTTTTCGACGAGTTTTTAGCGGCAAAGCGCAAAGGAATCGATACGGCGAATATCGATCATCACGTTTCAAATACAGGCTTTGCAAGGTATAATTACGTGCGAAATTGCGCGGCGAATTGTATGAATATTTCCTCGCTCATCGAGTACCTGGGTGTGCCCTTTGATAAAAAAATAGCGGAATATTTGCTCGTTGGGCTATTGACGGATTCGGGCAACTTTTCTCATGACGACGTGACGGAAGAAACGTTATTGCTTGGCGCAAAGCTTGTGAAGTGCGGCGCGGATATTCGTTATTATAATTATCGGCTGTTCGACTGTCAGCCCAAGGCTCGGGCGGCACTGTTTGCACGGACGATGACGGGGATACGTTATTATCACGACGACCGTTTTGCGGTAATCACGGTCACGAAAAAGAACATGGAGGAATGTGGGGCGGATGCCGGAATGACGGAGGGCTTTGTCAATTTCCCGTTGAACGTGGAAACGGTAGAGGTTGCGGCTTCCGTTTTGGAGGTGAAAAAAGGGCAGTATAAAATCTCCTTGCGTTCGAAGGAATACGCAGACGTCAACAAAATTGCAGGGGTATACGGCGGAGGCGGACACGTCCGTGCGGCGGGCTGTATGCTTTTTGGGGATATTGAAGAGGTGCTGGATAAGCTCTCGTTTACCGTTTCGCAATATCTGGAATAAAACTTCAATAAAAACGAAGGATATATCAAAGAAATCAACCCCAAGGGGTTGATTTTTTTTTCGGGAGCGTGTATAATAGAAGGGAAAATAAAAATGGGATAGCGTTTCGTTTTTTTGCGATTGGTCAGTTTGGTCGTAAAAATTCGAAACACGGAGAAAATCATGGCGCAGAAAGCGAAAAAACTGGAAGAAATTTTGTTTTTACAGGGCGAGGCGGCGAAGGTAATTTCCTATGCCGATTATTTCGCGCGCAGACCGCTGTTTTCCTCGTTGCAAATCAAAAACGAAGGCGACGAAACGGTGGAGGGGGTTGTTTTAAGCGTATCCGCCGAAAACGGTATGCTCATCCCTTGCGAAAAACAGCTTGATATTCCGTTTGAGAGTATGGTGGAGGTCGAGCTTGGAAATATTCTTTCCCCACTCTATTTCTCTAATGCGGACACCGTAGGCACGGAAACGATTACGGTTACCTTAAAAAAGGAGAAAAAGACCATTCTTAGCCGTTCTTGGACGGTTACGACGTTGCCGTTCGATTATTGGCAGGGAACGGAAGGAGATTTGGAACTGCTTGCAGGGTTCGTTCGTCCGAAACTGGGCGATTGCGCACGTGTACAAACAGAGATGGTGGCGCAGCTCAAAAAATGGGATACCCCTTGCGAGCTGGGCGGCTATATCGGCAACGATAAAAATGCCGTTCGCCGTATCATCGCGGCACTGTATGCCGTCTTGCGTCGTTTTTCCATACTGAAAAAGCCTGCGGATATTACAAAACCCGTATCGGCAGGTGCAGGCGTGAAGCTCTTGACCGAACGTAAAGCCAGCGCCTTAGAAATGGCGTTGTTTGCTTGTAGCTGCTTGGAGAGCGTAGGCTTGCATTCCGTACTTATTTTCGGGGAAAAGGAAATCACCTGTGGCGTTTGGCTCTACGATAGCTGTTTCTTAGACAGCGTTTCCGACGACGTACAGCGCTTGGACGCATATATCGCAGACGGTATCAACAACCTTAGCTGCTTTGACGTAGAGGACTTGTTCTCGGATAAAAATGCGGCGTATTCGACGTCCGAAGCGCATTTCCGTCAGAAGCTGCAAGAGGGCTGTTATGAAAACTACGTCGACGTACAGCGTTGTCGTATCTCGAAGATTTTCCCGTTGCCGCTCCGTGCGAAAAATATCAAGGGCTACGAGGTATTGACGGAAGAGGATATGTCGCACGATTCCGCACCGAAGGAACTTCGTAATACCCAGAAATTATCGTTGGATAACGAACAGACGAAGGATAAGCAGTGGGAACGCCGCTTGCTCGATCTTTCGATGAAAAATACCCTGCTCAATTTCTCCCCTCGTAAGGCGGTGCTGCACTGTTTCGCGTCCTCCGCAGACGAGCTTCTCGACCATTTGACACAGCAGGGCGAAATGTCCTTTGCGCCTGCAACGGAAGAGGCGAAAGAGATTTTAAAGCGCAAAGTATATTTCAATACCTCTGCGGAAGTTCGCCCCATGCGCGAGCTTATCGACTTAGAAAATAAAGCAGGGATTTTGCGTACCTATTCGGATGAAACGACGTTGCCTGAAACGGTCGCAAGGCTCATTCGTAAAAACAAAGAAGCATACGAAGAATCGGGCACGAAGATTTTATATCTTGCGCTTGGTTTCTTGAAATGGTATTCTCGTGAGGACGGAGAGGAGCATTACGCGCCCCTCGTGCTTTTGCCCGTACAGCTCAAACGCAGTAAAGGCGGCGTGGGGTATTCCATTGCGGTAACGGACGAGGAGTTGTCTGTCAACTCGACCCTGCTTGAATTTTTGAAGCAGGAATTTAACATTGATATTCGCGGACTTGGGGATGCGATTCAAGGCTTGAAGATTTCTGAAATCCTTGCTATGGTACGTATGGAAGTTGTGCGTATGCGTAACTGGGAGGTCTTCGACGACACCTACGTGGCGGCATTCTCGTTTGCGAGATATCAGATGTGGAACGACCTTCGCCAAAATATCGGTGAGTTCTCGAAAAACAAGATTATCGACGCGCTTCTCAACAACACCGTTTTAATCGGCGGTGGGGTAGACGAGGTCTTAAAAGAGGACGAATCCAATCCCGAAACCACCCTTACCCCCTTGCCTGCGGACGCTTCACAGTGGGGCGCAATTGCGCTGTCACAAACGGGTAAGAGCTTTGTTTTGCACGGCCCTCCAGGAACGGGTAAATCCCAGACGATTACGAACATCATCGCCAACGCGTTAAACGATGGAAAACGAGTATTGTTCGTTGCGGAAAAGCAAGCCGCTTTGTCGGTGGTTAAAAAGCGTTTGGATATGCTGGGAATCGGGGATTTCTGTCTTGAATTACATTCGAATAAAACGAGCAAAACAGAGGTTTTAAAACGCCTTTCTGACACGTTGGAGCTTGCGAGTGCGCAGGAGAAAATCAGCCTTGCGGATACCTCCACGACAATCGTGCGTTTGCGCGAGGAGCTTGCAGAGCCGCTTACTTCGCTCCATAAAAAACGCAGACTCGGCGTGTCGATTTACGAGGCGCTGTTAATCTGCTTGAAGAATAAAAATGCGCCCGATATCATGAATATCGAGAGCTCCTTCTACGACGGCTTGACAAAAGAGAAAATCGATTCGTACGAGCAGATGATGCTGCAAGCGGCAGCGGCTGCAAAGGAATGCGGCGGCGTGTACAATTCGCCGTTTGCCAACGTCAATATTACCGAATACACAACGGAGGTGCGCGATTCGCTGTATTGCGCGTCCGAGGTCGTGATTGCGGAAATTAAGCATTTAAAGAACTACGTTGCGCTTTTCCTCGATCTTTATCGTCAAAATATCAGCACGCTCACGAAGAAAAAGCTCGATACGCTCTACGAGATTTCTAAGCGTTTGCAGAGCGGCGTATTCAATAAATATTTCAAGGAAAATGAAGAGGAATTTTACGCGTTCTTTAACGCCAACAAGCGTTTGGATGCATGCTTTGAAAAATATGCGGCAAGCTGTAAAAAGCTTATAGACATTCCCAAGGAATACGAAGAGCTTGGAAAATGGTTGGAAGCAGGCAAGAGCAGCTACGAGGACAATAAAGCGGTAAGATCGGTTGTGAAAAAGCTGCAAAAGGTTGCAATTGCGTCGCTTGGCGAAGAGGAAATTGCACAGCTTTTGGAAACGGTTTACGATATTTTTGGCGCAATGGACCGTATCCGCAAAAATACCAAGCTTATCCAGTATTTCACGTTTGCGTTCGGTAGAGTTGATTTCTACGAAGCAAGAAAAAATTTCTTAAAAGACCTTTACGAGCTGCACGATATGTGCGCTTCGGTATTTATGGATTACAATCCCGACAGCTTTAACAGCATGTGTATCCGCGCGGCGTGTGGGTATACCGCGCCTGTACTTAGCGGCTTAATTCGTTCGGTGGAGAGCTTCCGCGCGGCAGAGGAAAATTTCCTCGAACTCACGCAGGCGGATAAACGCAAGCTGAATACGGAAGAGGTCTTGGACGCATATACGGCAAAGGCAGGTGCGCTGATTGAAAATATTGACATGCTCGCAGGCTGGTGTATGTATAAAAAGACGGCGAAAGCGTTGGACGAAGCAGGTCTTACGTTCATGACGGACGCGCTTGAAAGCGGTTCGGTAACGGGCGAAAACATTATCGAAAGCTTCGAAAAGAACGTCTATAAGAATTTCTTGCAGACGAATATTCCGCTCGATCCCGTTCTTTCTCGTTTCTCGGCGGCGGTGTTTGAGGAAAAATCGGAAAATCTCCGCATGACGATTGAGGAGTTTTCCAAGCGCACGAAAGAATGGCTTCGCGCTAAGCTCATTTCCCGCTTGCCCGTTTCGACGACGGAGGGCACGCTTGCCTTTGAAACGGCGAATTTCCAACGCTATTCGAAAGCAAATCTTCGAGGTATGGGGCTTCGTAGGCTGTTTGAGGAAACGCCCGAGCTTATGAAAGTACTTGCGCCCTGTATGCTGATGAGCCCGATTACGGTATCGCAGTATTTAAAGGCGGAAAACGGGCTGTTCGATCTCGTTATCTTCGACGAAGCGTCGCAAATCCCGACGGCAGAGGCGATTTGTTCGCTTGCGCGCGGTAAAGCCGCAATCGTCGTAGGTGACCCGAAGCAGTTGCCGCCGACGACCTTCTTCAACGTCAATTACGTAGACGAGGAAAATCTCGAAAACGAGGACATGGAAAGCGTCCTCGACGACTGTCTTGCCATCAATATGCCGCAGCGACACTTGACTTGGCATTATCGTAGTAAGCATGAGAGCTTGATTGCGTTCTCCAACGCAATGTACTACGAAAACAGGCTTTGTACGTTCCCTTCGCCCGATTCTCTTTCCAGCAAGGTCAAGTTCGTGCTGGTAGAGGACGCTGTTTACGATCGCGGTATGACGAAACGGAACAAGCTCGAGGGCGACGCGCTCGTGAAAGAGGTCTTGCGCCGTTTAGAGAATCCGCAGGAAAGCAAACGCAGTATGGGTATCGTTACGTTCAGTAACGTGCAAAAGGAATATATCGAGCGGAAGCTTTCCGCTGCAATCATTGACAAGAAGCTTGAAGACGTGGCGTATGACCGTGACGAGCCGTTGTTTGTCAAGAATTTGGAAAACGTGCAGGGTGACGAACGCGACGTAATTCTCTTCTCGGTGTGCTATGGCCCTGATAAATTCGGTAGGATTTCCTTGAACTTTGGACCTTTGAACCAGGCAGGTGGTTGGCGCCGTTTGAACGTAGCCGTTTCCCGTGCAAGGGAAGAAATGGTGGTATTCTCGTCGATGACAGGCGCAATGATTGATCCGTCCAAGACGAAATCTCGCGGTGTCATGGGCTTAAAGTCCTTCCTCGAATTCGCTCAAAAGGGCAGAATGAATTTGGCGATTTCTTCGGAGACCCTCGTTTCCAAGAAAGCGAGCATCGGGAAATATATCGCGGAAGAGCTTGCTTCCTACGGCTATGATTGTCGCTATGACGTAGGTGTTTCGGGCTTTAAAATCGACGTTGCCGTAGTCGACCCCAAAGACAGAAAACGCTTTGTTTTGGCTATCATGTGCGATACGCCCAACCGTTTCTCGACCAAGGACCGCAATATTTTGCAAATCCAGACCTTAAAGCGGAATAACTGGAACGTGCTCCGTCTGTTCTCTGTGAATTATTATAATAACCCCAAGCGCGAAATCAAAAAGATTAAGGACCTTTTGGATAAGCTGACGGGCGCGGATAAAAAGGGCGGTGCAGGGCTCAATCGAGGGAAAAAGAATTATCGTAAGGCAGCTTTGCAAGAACGCTTCGAGAACGCGAATTACGTTACCTCGGGCGAGAACGATAAAGAGCTGATTGCACGCTTAAAAGCCATTGTTTCCGCGGAAGAACCCATTTCCTTCGATTTCTTGGTTCGTAGATGTCTTGGCAGCTTAGGAATCACGAAATACGGCTCAAAAGTAGAAGCTCGTATGCAGGCGCTGATTGCGCTTTGCGGCTTTAAATACGAGCGAATTATGGGTCAAGAGTATTACCGCAAAACGGATAAAAACGTAGACTTTGAGCATTACCGCGTCGAGGCAGGGGAATCGGTGCGTAAAACGGACGCCGATTACACGCCGTATGAAATTATAGCGATTGTGCGCGGTGCGCTTGAAGACAAGGTCGCTTTGTATATGGAAGAAATCCAAACGCTGGTGGCGTCCGTGCTTCGCGTACCGAAGCCCTCGGATAAGTTCGCGGCGTTCGTCAACGATTGCGTTACCCTTGGCGAAGAAAAAGGCTATTTCGTTCGTTCGGTATCCGATCGAATTTCCTTGGCGTAAATAAAAACAAATAGACGGATTTGCAATATGCAAGTCCGTTTTTTTCGGCGAATAGTGCGAATTCTACACCTATATAAATAAAGATTGTAAAAAAGTCGATAATAGTATCAATACTACACCAAGTCGAGGGATTGATATGGGGTCGACGAAGTTTGCGGAACGGCTGAAAGAATTGTTAGATTGGGAAAATGTTTCAGGCTACAACTTTGCGAAAATGACGGGGATTCCGTTAAAATCAGTGCATAACTGGTTAAGGGGAGTTTATTATCCGTCTTATAAAGCACTTTGTATTTTGACCGAGTATTTCAACGTTTCTTCCGATTATTTGTTGGGTTTAACCGACGTGTATGAGGAGAGGAAATTTTCGAAAGACAATGCGGAGAATGGGCAGAGAGCATTATCTGGATATTTGCAAGAATATTTAAGAAATAATGCGTGCTCGCGCTATCAGTTGGCGAAAAATTTAGGCGTTGGTCAAACGACTATGGAAAGGTGGTTGCAAGAAGGGAGTATGCCAGAGACCGCAATTTTAATTAGAATTGCAGAGCTTTTGGATATGTCGATAGATGATTTGTTAAATCGAGGTTAAGTATGCCGTCAAAAAAAGAAAAAACGTCGGTGACGATAGAAAAGCAAGACCGCTTATTTAATTTTCGTCCAATTTTCTTTGCCGCCGTTTTTCTTTCGTTTGGCATTTTCTTTGCATATTTACATATAATAAAAGGCGTTTCCGCGCGGTGGCTTCTATGCTTGCTACCGTGTGCGGCAACGCCTATTTTCTTTTGCTGTTCCTGGGAACGATTTTTTAAATGTCTCTTAGAAATCCTGATTGTGGGTATGGCGTTCCTGTGTGGATTTTGCGCTTTTTCTACACAGCTTTCCAATTTTTCTAACGTAGAGAACTATAACGGCACGACGATTGTAATCGGTCGAGTGGTCGAAAAACGGAAATATCAGGAGGTGACCGAGCTGATTTTGGACGACCTGCGCTTTGGGGATATTGAGGTTGACGGACGGCTCAACACGTACCTGTCTACCACCTTTTGCGATACGGTGGAACTTTCCGATCGGCTGCTTCTCAACGGCAGGATAGAAGTAGACATTGCACACGAGGACGAAAACGGATTCCGTGCAAACGACGTTAAAGAGAAACTGCGGTATTACCTGCGTGCGGATGCCGTTACCCTTGCGGGGCATGAGTTCGATTTGTTTTTGTTTTTACGGACGCAATTACAAAAAACGATTGCTTTGGGCATGGACGAAACGCCTGCGGCGGTGATGACGGCGGTGTTGTTTGGGGATCGGTCGGGGATTGAGCTTGGATTATACGACAATATTCGTATGGGTGGAATCGCGCATATTTTTGCAGTATCGGGCTTGCACGTAGGCGCGTTTTTCGCATTCTGTTTGTTGCTGTTTAATAAAACGGGCTTGCGCCGCTTGCCCAAAGCCGTTCGATTTTTATCCGTTGCCTTTATTCTATTGTTCTATGCAGGAATTTGCGGTTTTTCCTCTTCGGTGCTCCGCGCTACGGTCATGTGCTTGGTGGGGTATGCGGGAAGCTTGCTCTTGACTCGAATAGATGCTTTGGAAAGTGTTGGCTTAGCGGCGATTGTCATTTTACTGCTTACACCGTCGGCACTATTCGAGGTGGGCTTTCAGCTTTCGTTTACGGCGTGCTTGGGAATTATACTTTTCTCAAAACCGATAAGGCAGGTATGCGATGAAGCTTGTTTATGGATAGTGAATAGGCTACCGCACAAGGAAACGGAGGCGAAACGCTTGGCAGAGGAAAAAGGGGATACGCTGCCCATTGGCGTTTTGGGAAGTATTCGAAGAAAGGTAACGTCCTTTTTGTCGGTTACGATTGCGGCGCAAATAGCTACGTCACCGTTGTTGCTATATTATTATGGATACCTTTCGGGCTGGACCTTGCTTTTAAACTGTGTCTTTGTTCCGATTTTTACTTGCGCGTTTTCCCTCTTTTTACTTTCGGCGGTGCTTGCAACGCTTTTGCCGTTTTTTGCGGTGGGAATTTTATACGTTTCAAACGTCGTTTGGACGTTGCTGTTGTTGCTTTTTCAAACGGCGGATTTTACAAATTTCGCAATCAGTGGTTTGCGTATTAACGTATTTGCAATCATTCCCTATTATGCGGCGTGTTTATTTATCACCGATAAATTCAATCTTTCAAAGTCGTGGAAAATCCCGTTGTTTTTTGTTAGCGTTTTAGCATTTGTAGCGGGCATGGTCGCGTTGAATTTATAATAAGCAGTGGAATGGAAAAAGAATAGCGCAAGGGTATGAGAATAAGAAAATATACGGAAACCCTTGCTTTTTCTCGCGCGATATGTTATAATAATTATCAAGATTATTCAAGGGGAGTGCGAAAGGTTTATGAAATACGTAGATTTTAAAAAATTTACCGATGAAAACGGCGCGCAACCCATTTACCTTTTTGAGGGGGAGGAGGTCTATTTCCGAGAAAAGGGAGAGGCACTTCTTCGTGCGAAATATTTGCAAGAACCCACCCTCGATTACGCCGCTTTCGACGGCGCGGCATTAAAAGGCGAAAAGCTTCGTGCATTGACGGACGCGGCGAATTGCTTTCCGTTTATTAGCGAACGGCGAATTGTACGCGTATCGGAGTTCTATCCAACGGAGAAAGAGTACGAGGACTATCTTAGCGCGTTGTTTGAAAATCCGCCTAAGGCTACGATTTTATTGATAGTCAACGGCTCAAAGGGGAAAACGGGTACGGTGGCGCTTGCGAAAAAGCCGAACGTTACCTTTGTGGATTGTTCTCGTTCGGACGAGGAAACGATCAAAAAATGGATTTACGTTACCTGCAAAAGGGCAGGGATTTATGCAGACGGCGTGACGTGCGCCAAGCTTGCTTCCTATTGTGTTTACGATATGTCGAGGATTGCGAAAGAAACGGAGAAGCTGCTCGGCTATTGCGAAGCGACGGGTGCGCAACGTCTAACGGACGAGATTGTGGAGGGTTTGGTATACCCCGACGCGGATTATAAGATTTACGAGCTTGCAAACGCCTTGTCGAGGCGGAATTATTCTGCGTTTATGCACATTGTAAAAGAGCTTTCTACGCGTGGCTTTAACGAAACCTCGTTGCTCTCCTCGCTCGCATCTTATTTTAAGGGCTTGTATGAGGTTTCTATTTCCAAGGGCAGCGATAGGGAGATTGCAACGGCTCTCGGAATCAAGGAGTATTCGGCGAAAAAGAATCGGGAGCAAGCTTCGAAGTTTACGAAAGCAGAGCTTTTGGGATACTATAACGCGGTGTACGGCGCAATCAGCGCGTTGAAATGCGGTGAAATAACGCCGCCGTCCGCGTTAAAAGCGGTAACAGCGAAGCTGTTTTTCGAAAAAACGTAAAAAATCAAAGGAAAAACTGTTAAAACGCTTTATTTTTCTTTTGGAATTTTATATAATAGTTATGAACAAAAGCCCTTTGCGTGTTAAGCGGTAGAGGGTAGCGGAGGAATTATGGGAATACGGTTATTATTCTCCAAGGCAGAATTTTGGGAAATGTGGCAAAACGTACTCGGCTTTTTCAAGGGCTTTGAGGTTATGTATGCCATTGAAATTCTTTTGTTTTTCGGATTGATTTTTTTCACTTCGAAGGTTTTGCGTGACAATGAAGCGACCAAGCTCATGCTCGTATATTGGGTCATGTTGCTTGCCGGTGGTTGTATGCACGTCTTTGACAGCAAAATCATGACGCAGCAGTTTTTCCTGTTCTACGTAATCTTGATTTCGGCAATCATGCTGATCATTTTCAGTATGGAGGTCAAAAAATATTTCTGGGACGTACATTCGCTAAAGGGTGCGGGTTCCGATAAGGCATACGGCAGCGGTGCGGAAGTCCGCTCGCAAGCGGAAACGGAACGCTGTATCGAAAATATCGTCAAGGCATTACAGAACATGTCGAAGAACAACGTCGGTGCGCTTATCGTGCTTTCCCGTGGCAGCTTGCCGAAGCAGGTTTTGCAGAGCGGCGTTACGATTGACGCGGAAATTTCCACGCAGATGATCGAGGGGGTATTCTTCCCGAAAGCACCCTTGCATGATGGGGCAATGGTCATTCATGGACATAAAATTCAGTCGGCAGGTTGTTTCTTGCCTCTGACGCAAAAGACGAGTTATCCTAAGGAATATGGTACTCGCCATCGCGCGGGCATCGGCATTACGGAAGTAGCGAACGTTATTTCTCTTGTCGTTTCTGAGGAAACGGGTATTATTTCGATTATTAAGCAGGGCAACGTGACCCGTTATGCGGATTACGATATGCTTATGGACGCGTTAAAGGACTATTACTGGCAGGAAATGCCGTTGTCGGATAAAAAACGTATCAGCTTTGGAGGTAACAAATGAAATTCGGAAATTTTTTAAAAAAAGTTTTTGTGTCGAAGTTTTGGATCAAAGCGATTTCGTTGCTGTTGGCGGTTTTCGTGGTCCTTGTCATGAATATTTAAAGTGAGAAAAAGTTTTTCAAAGTAAGGAGTTTTTTATGGGCTTAAAGGTATGTAAATTCGGTGGCACATCGATGGCTGACGGGAACGTGATTTTGCGTTCTGCCTCGATTGTGCAGGCGGATAACGAACGCCGCTACGTGGTCGTTTCCGCACCGGGAAAGCGTTTTAGTGGAGATATTAAGGTCACCGATCTTTTGTACGCTTGCTCGGATGCAGCGGACGCAAAGGATATGGAAGCGTTTGAAAAAACCTTCGATAAAATCCGCGTTCGTTTTTTGAATATTGAAAAAGAAATCGGCAAAAATATTGGAATTGAAGAGGGCATGGCTGAGACGAAGGCGGCTATCTTAAACGGTGCCGGCAGAGATTACTGCGCTTCGCGCGGTGAATATTTCGCCGCAAGAATCATGGCAACGGTGCTCGACGTTCCTTTTGTGGACGCAACGGAGTTTATTCGTTTTGACAAGGACGGTATTTTAGACGAAATCACGTTTGAGCTCGGTGCGAAGATATTCGAAAAATACCCCCGCGCCGTTGTGCCTGGCTTCTACGGCTTAGGCGCAGACGGAAAGGTAAAGACCTTTTCCCGTGGTGGCGGAGATATTTCGGGCGCAATCGTTGCGCGTTCGGTCATGGCGTCGCTCTATGAAAATTGGACGGACGTAAGCGGTTTCTATGCTTGCGATCCCAGAATCGTCAATTCCCCGAAATCGATTTCGGAGCTTTCCTATCAAGAGCTTCGCGAGCTTTCTTATATGGGCGCGAACGTATTACATAGCGAGTCGATTTTCCCTGTAAGAAGCGCAGGGATTCCCATTCGTATTTGTAACACCTTCCGTCCGGAGGACGCTGGCACGTATATCGTAAAAACCTCCACGCGTGACGTACGCGAGAACGTGGTTACGGGTATTGCAGGCAAGAAGGGTTTTACCTCTATTACGCTTGAAAAATCGCTGATGAACGCCGAGGTCGGGTTCGTACAAAAAGTGCTTTCGGTAATCGGCAGATACGGCATTTCGTTCGAGCATTTGCCTTCGGGAATCGATACCATGTCCTTGGTTATCGACAACGAGTTCTTAAAAGAGATTAGCTTAGAAACGCTGATGCAAGAAATGCGTGAGGCTGTGGCGGCGGATAAAATCTACGCGCACGAGAATATTGCGCTTGTTGCGACGGTAGGGCACGGCATGGCGAAAAACGTCGGTACCTCTGCGCGCCTGTTTAAGGCGTTGTCCGATGCCGGAATCAACGTGAATATGATCGATCAGGGCTCGAGCGAGCTCAATATCATCGTCGGCGTGGAAAATGAGGATTGCTCCGATTGTATCCGCGCAATTTACGACGAGTTTTTTAAATAAGAAATTAAAAGCAGCCCTTTGCTCGCCAAAGGGCTTTTATCAAGGAGAAAACCATGAAAGTATATACAGTGGAGCTTAAAAACGAATACCCGAATTTGCGTGGAGGGAAGCTTGAATGCATTCTGATGGATTATCCCATGGATGGGGAAGATACAATCGGTTGGTGCCGACCTGCACTTGTGGTTGTGCCAGGCGGCGGATATCGCTATACGAGTGAACGTGAGGCTGCTCCAATTGCGAGCGAGTTTTTCGCAAGAGGCTTTCAATCCTTTGTCCTGTATTATACAACGGCAGGGGAGGGCGGCGAGCCGTATCCCGAACAGCTTTTGGAGCTTGCGTCTGCCGTTGATTATATCAAGAAACATGCCAAAGAGCTGCACGT
>JAFUMY010000078.1 GCA_017482415.1 Clostridia bacterium | reverse complement strand
GAATTGCCTACGGCGTGAATTGGCTACGCCGTGAATTGCAAGCAAAGCTTGCGTGAATTGCGTTGCTTTGCAACGCGTTGTGGCTGAAATTAAAACGAAAGAGCCGAGGATTTTTCCTCGGCTCTTTTCACGCAACCTGCGGGTGCTTTACTTGGGGCTAAACCGCCTATCGGCGGATAGAACGCCTATGGCGTTATGTGCGCAACCTGCGGTTGCTTTTAGGAGTCCGTTACCGCCTTGCGGCGGCGATTGCCATCGAGGCGTAAAGGCTCTGCCTTTACAATCCGCAAGGAACTGAGTTCCTTGACTTCCAACCTTACTTTTTATAAGCAAAAATCCCCCGATGCGGAACTCCGCATCGGGGGATAACGTTTTCGTCGTTATAAAACGGTTACGCCGTCCTCGGAAAGGAGGAAGCTGGTTTTAAAGAAAGTCTTTAATGCCGACGTCAGTTCGGCATAGTCCGATTTTGCAAAGCATTCGCAAGCGGAGTGCATCGCAAGCTGCGCGATACCCACGTCCACGCCAAGCATGCTTACGTGGCGAAGCGCCGCCGCGCCAAGCGTACTGCCGCTCTTTAAATCGCTGCGGTTAAAGAAGGTCTGGTAACGCACGCCTGCGTTGTCAAATACCGTTTTCATGACCGCAGTGGAGAGTCCGTCCGTGACGTATGCCTTGCCTGCATGGACCTTGATTACCACGCCGCCGCCAAGCACCGTTTGGTTGGTCGGGTCCGCTTTTTCAGGGTGGTTGGGGTGCACAGCGTGCGCATTGTCCGCAGAGAGAAGAAAGGACGAAGCCAAGGCTTTGTAATATTCCATATCGTCAAAACGCAGTGCGTAGGCGATTCTGCGCATGGTGTTTTCAAGGAAATCTCCGTCTGCACCTTGCATGGCAGAGCTGCCGATTTCTTCACAGTCTAAGCATGCAATCATGCAAATGCCACGTCTTTCGTCGTCCTCGTCCAAAATCGCTTCTAAGGACGAATACATGCTCGTCAAATTGTCGATTCTCGGTGCGGCTAAGAACTCGTTGTTTAAGCCAAAGGAATAGGGCATGTCTGCGTTTACGAGATATAAGTCATACCCGATTACGTTTTCGCCTGCAACCTTTTCCAAGAACGCTTCCGAGCTTTCCACTTCCCCCGAAAGCCCGACGAGGGGCTGTAAATCGATTTGTTTATTGATGGCAAAGCCTTCGTTTACGTTGCGGTTTTGATGAATGGCAAGGGAGGGGATTGTAAGAAGAAAGGGGGAGGTTACCGTCTCCGATTTCAAGACGTTCCCTTCGCGCTTTATCACTCTGCCAGCGACTGCCAAGGGACGGTCGAGGAAGGATTGCCATGCGCCACCGCCGTAAGGCTCGACGTTCAACGTCGCGTACAGCGCGGATTTTTGCACGGGGTTTTCCTTTAATTTCAGCATAGGGGAATCCGCATGCGAGGTAACGAGCTTATACGAGAAGTCGTCCAACGCGCCAACGGTGAAGGCGATTAACGAGCTGTCGTTTCTCACAACGAAATATTTACCGCCCTCTGCAAGGTTCCAGTCCTCCGTTTCCGAAAGACGGGTAAAACCGCGTTCTAACAATAACCCGACCGCGTTTTCACAAGCGTGGTAGGCGGTGGGAGATTTTTTTAAAAATTCAACTAATTTTTCCGACATATTACATACTCCGATATAGAAGTGCAACCAAGTCGCACTATGGTGTATTGTAGCACATTTTTCCACGTTTGACAAGTCTTTTACGGAATTTCCGCATACTCGATTTGAAATTTTTTACAAACTTTCACAAAACAATGTCAGTATCTACACAATAAGACGGTATACTGAATAAAAATATTTATGTGGGCGAAAAAAATTTTGTTAAGTATGCGTGTATTATTGACAAAGCTACATAAATTATTTATAATATTAGTCGAGTAAAATGCTCGAGGAAGAACAAAAAATCAGAAGAAATAGAGGTATATGATTATGGCATGCAAAAAGAAGAACGAAAATGATAAATACTTAAAAGCGGTATTCGCGTTACTTAGAAGAAACGAGCGTATGTCGCTCGCAGGGAAAAAGACCCATTTCAATAATACGGAAATCCGTTTGATTTGCGAAATTCTTGCGGCAAAAGAAGAGGGCGAAAGACTCATCTCGACGCAGCTTGCGAAGCTTTTGGGTATTACCCGTTCGGCAATTTCTCAAATCGTAAACCACTTGGAAGCAGAGGGCGTAGTAAAGCGCGTTGCGGACGACGTGGACAGAAAGATTGCGTATATCGAGGTCACCGAGGAAACCTTGGTCAACTATCAAAAGGATATCGATTGCTGCAAGGAGTTTATCGGGAACGTCGTTGAAAAGTTCGGTAAGGACAATTTCGAAACAATGTGCGTGCTTTTCGATTCGTTTATGGATACCGTTGAGGCTGAACGCAAAGCAAGCAATGCCTACACTTCCTGCAAGAAAGGAAAATAAGTAAAATAGAGGCGGGGACTTTATCCCCGCTCTCTTGCTTTTTGTAAAAAGGTTTAGAAACTACACATTTTTAGGAGTATTACATATGTTGCAGCTCAAAAACATCAAAAAGGATTATAAGACGGCGGGGGCGGTTGTTCCTGCGCTTAAGGGCGTGAGTTTGGCGTTCCGTCAAAACGAGTTCGTTTCAATACTCGGTCAGTCGGGGTGCGGTAAAACGACGATGCTGAATATTATCGGCGGTCTTGACCATTACACGTCGGGCGATCTTGTAATCTCAGGAAAATCTACCAAGGATTATAAGGATCACGATTGGGACGTTTACCGTAACCACCGTATCGGGTTTGTATTCCAGTCCTATAATTTGATTCCTCATCAGACCGTTCTTGGGAACGTAGAAATCGCATTGACGATTGCAGGCGTATCCAAGGCAGAGCGCAGAAGACGCGCGGCGGAGGCGTTGGAAAAGGTGGGTTTGGGAAAAGAACTTCGGAAAAAACCCAACCAGCTTTCGGGCGGTCAGATGCAGCGTGTCGCGATTGCGCGTGCGCTGGTTAATAACCCCGAAATTTTGCTCGCAGACGAACCAACGGGCGCGTTGGACAGTGAAACGAGCGTACAGATTATGGAGCTTATCCGCGAAATCGCGGGCGAGCGTTTGGTTATCATGGTTACGCACAATCCCGAGCTTGCGGAGGCGTACTCTTCGCGTATTGTTAAGCTGCAAGACGGTTTGGTTATCTCCGACAGCAATCCTTACGAGGGCGACGACGCGGTAAAGGCGTATGAAACGCCCGTTGCCGATTTGGGTGAAAAAGCTGAGGCAGCGGAACGACAAACGGAAGAAAAGGTGTCGAACCGCAAACGCACCAAAGCCGAGAAGAAAGCAAAGAAGATTATAGAAGCACTTGCGGAAGATTTGACGGCGGAAACAGCTACGGAAACGGGAGCTGACAAAAATGACCTGAATACGGAGCTTACGATTCGTTACAGCGACGAAAAAGCGACGAAAAAGGCGGCAAAGAAAGCGAAAAAAGCGGCGAAAAAGGCCGAGAAAAAAGAGAACTCTTCGATGTCGTTTAAGACCTCTCTTGGACTGAGCGCAAGAAACTTGGCGATGAAGAAGGGCAGAACGGCGATTACGTCGATTGCAGGCAGTATCGGTATCATTAGCGTTTGTCTTGTGCTTGCGCTTTCGAACGGCTTTAATAACTACATTTTAAAAACGGAAGAGGATATGCTGTCCCATTATCCATTGGAAATTGCAGAATCCACAATGGATATGGACGCAATCATGTCGGGGATGCAATCGAATGCGGAAATGCCCGATCTTTCGAAAATAGGCGACCGCGTATACGTCAATTCCTTCTTGACGAATATTGCGCAGGGTATGAAGGTGACGAATAATTTATCCGACGAGTATATCCAGTATTTGGAAGGCATGGACGAATCGCTGTATGAGGCAATACAGTATAACTACGGCGTAAGCTTAACGGATAATTTGTTCACAGACGTTGAAATTGACCCCACGAACACGCAGATCGGCACGTCCAATCCCGTGATGTCGTTGTCGAATTTGAAGGAATATTATACAACGCAGCTTACGACGCTCGGCGGCGAGAATGCGGAATACGCAAAGCTTGCCCCCATGGTCGATTATCTCGGCGCGGTGGTAAGCAAAATGCCCGGCACGTCCGATTTTTCGGATAAGCGGTATGCGGAATACGTAAAATCGCAGTATGATATCATTTGCGGCGATGAGGACGCATTCCCTGACGCGGCGAATGAAGCAGTGCTTGTCATCGGTGCGAACAACGACGTTACCGACTTAACGCTTGCCCAGCTCGGCTTTATCGGCGAGGAGGCATTCTTGAACCTCTTTGAAAAGGCGGTGGACTCCAACGGGGAGAGCACAGACGAGCCCTATTATATCGATTTTGAAAAGATTATGAACAAGGAATACACCCTGTTCTATAACGACGCGGTGTACGCGGAAACTCCTACGGGAAAATACCCGTTCGAATATCGTGGGATTCGAAACAGCTTGGATACGGACGGCGCGAACGGTGTAAAAATTAAAATCACGGGCGTGTTGCGTTTGAAGGAAGGGCTCAGCTACGGTTGTTTGAGAAACGGTTTGAATATCACCGAAAAGCTCGTTGAAGAATATATCGACGCGAACATGAAATCCAAAATCGTGCAGTGGATGAACGACCCTGCAAACGCCTTCCATTACACGAACGAAAAGGACGGCGAAGTGCTGGCGGATATTCATTTGTACGATATGCCCGCAGAGCATTTGCGGGAATATTATTCGCTGAACATGACCGTTAATATGAACGGCTTTGAAATGCCGATTAAGGATAAAACGCACGATTTGAACGTGCCTCTGCGCGCGGTCGGCGGTAGTAAGTCGGTTAGCAAAATTTCGATTTATACCGAATCCTTTGAAACGAAAGAGGGCTTACTTGCGCACCTGGATGCATGGAACGACACGCACGAGAGCGGCGAGCAGGTCAAGTACACCGATACGGTTGGCTTGATGATGACGATGGTACAGACGATGCTTGATGCCATTACCTACGTTTTGGTAGCGTTCACCTCCATTTCGCTGGTGGTATCCTCGGTCATGATTGGTATTATCACCTACGTTTCGGTTGTCGAGCGAGTCAAGGAAATCGGTGTATTGCGTTCGCTTGGCGCGAGGAAGAAGGATATCAAAAACCTGTTCAATGCGGAAACCTTTATTATCGGTTTAACGTCGGGCGTATTCGGGGTCGTTGTGACCTATCTCTTATGCTTCGGCGTAAATGCGATTCTCAATTCCCTGACGGGTATTGCTACGCTTGCGGTGCTGCCGCTTCCATCCGCGATTACCATGATTATCATCAGTATTGCTTTGACGCTGATCAGCGGTTTGATTCCTGCCCGCGCGGCGGCAAAGAAGGATCCCGTCGTTGCATTGCGTACTGAATAAAAATACAGATAGCGCACATACTGCTTTCAGGAGGAAAGAGTATATGCGTATCGTAAACATCATTTCTTATGTGTTGGTTATTCTCGGCGCGATCAACTGGGGACTTTTCGGGTTGTTTAATTTCAACCTCGTATCTTCGGTATTCGCAGGCGCACGTACGGCAGGCTCGATTATCGTGTATTCGATTATTGCGCTCGCTGCGTTGTGGCTGATCCTTTCGCCGTTTATTACGGACGGCGTGCTTTGGTTGAAAAACAGACGCACGGAAAACTAAACCGAATCAAAAACGAAAAACAGATCTTTTCTTAAAAGGAAGGGTCTGTTTTTTGTTGCTTTCAAGGAAGAATTTTCTTGAAAACATTGACAATTTATAATCAGCGTAGTATAATGTTATTATACTAAATAAGAGGTTTTACCTCAAAGGAGTACATAATGTTACATGCTTTATTGATTAGTACGGGCGCGATTATCGGAATCGTGGTGGCAATTGTTTTGGTGATTTTGCTTATCGCCGTGATTGCGTGGTGGATTAGCACCCGCAACAATTTCGTTCGTTTGAAGAACAGAGTGGAAGAAGGCTGGGCGACAATCGACGTATATCTTAAAAAGCGTTTTGACCTTATCCCCAACCTCGTTGAGACGGTAAAGGGCTATGCAAAGCACGAAAGCGAGACCTTGGAAAAGGTGGTCGCAGCGCGCAACCTTTCCGCAGGTGCAAAGACGGTGGAAGAAAAAATGTCGGCGGCAAACAACCTGACCTCTTCCCTGCGCACCTTCTTTACAGCGGTTTCCGAAAGCTATCCTGAATTGAAAGCAAATTCCAACTTCCTCGACCTTCAAAATCAGTTGAAAAATATCGAATCGGAGTTGGAGGGCGCGCGCCGCTACTATAACGGCGTAGTCAAGGCGTTCAATACCAAGCTTGAGCTCTTCCCCGCGAATATTATCGGTAAGAGAATGGGCTCGGAATACGTTAAGAAAGAATATTTTGAATTGGACAGCGCAGAGGAGCGTCAAAACGTAAAGGTGTCGTTTTAAAGGATTGAGGATATGAACGTTTATTCTAAACACAATCAAAAACGCGGTATTCGTTGGCTTTTGCTCGCGCTCGCGTTGCTTTTGATGTTGCTGCCGTTCGGGCTTAAAAACCGAAAGGATGGGGGCAGTGTCGGGTTGAATACCGTCAACGCTTCGGCGGCGTCTACCGATTTAATTCGGGTGGAAGCGTATAGCGTGAACATGGTAATCAATTACGACCGCAAGATTTCAGTAACCGAGCACGTAACCGTGCGTTTCTTGCGGAGTGGGCTTTCGATGTTTTATAGAAGCTTGCCCATGGACGGTGCGCGGTACTTTGATATCGAGGCGAAATGCGAGGGCAACGATGAGTTCTCCTATTACGTAGCTAGCAATCCCGATACCGAGCGCATGCTGGATATCAACTGCGTAGGCAACGCCGATCGTGGCAAGGTGTGGACGTATGAAATTTCCTACGTCATGGAACAGGGCACGAACGAAAAGGAAAACGGCATGATTATCGACGTCGTTGGGTTTGGCTGGACGGTACCTTTATATAACGTAGAAGTGGCGGTAACCATGCCCGATCAGCCCATCGACTGTAAGATTTATGCAGGACAGTACGGCACGGCGTATGCGACCGACCCCCGAGTTCCAATCGAGACGACGCGCGTACAGTGCGCGCGTGAAGGTGCTACCGTATATATTAGGGCAGACGTTTTGGACGTAACGAGAAATGCCTACGGTGAAGATCTTGCCGACGGCATTACGTTGGAATATACCGTTGCGCACGAGATTTTGCGTTGGTATTCCATCAGCCGTATTGCAACGGAGGACATGTGGTTTATCGCTCTTCTTTCGGTGCTCTTCTTAGTCGGCTCGGGAATCCTCTTATTCACGACCCGTGAAAAACGGGATTTGATTACCGTAGTCAACGTCAAAGCGCCGAAGAATATGGACCCTATGAAGATGGGCAAATGGCTGGACGGCACGGTGGATGCGGAAGATATCACTTCCATGATTTATTATTTTGCGAACAAGGGCTATCTTCGTATCGATTTCGAGGACGAGGACGATCCATTGCTCATTAGCCTAATAGACGAGTTACCGCCTACGGCAACGACGCATGAAAAGACGTTGTTTAAGGGCTTGTTCGAAAACGCGGAGGCGGTGGAAACCGAGGACGATGAACCGTTTGAAGAAAAGGGCAAGATCGTTAAAAAACAAATCCGTGTTTCTGAAATGGCAGGTAAATTTTACGAGACGTCGAGGGTTGCAATCGAGCAATTGCCCGAAACACCGAAGATGTATGAAAAGAAATCCATTTTCGGGTATATCGGCGGCGCGGTGCTTGGTAGCTTGTTTGCATTCCTTATTCCCCTGCTCATGGGGTTACACGTCGGCGGCGGATACGTATACGGCTGGGGTATCTTCTTGGCTCTACCTATTGTGGTAATTGCGGTGCTTGGTTGGATTCGTGAAAATTACCGTTACAAGTGGAGCGCGCGGAAATGGCGTTGGACGGGGCTTGCAAGATGGATTATTGCAATCGTCTTCTCACTGATATTTATATTTGGCTTTGCAAAATTTATCATGACCGATTTTGAAAAGCTACTCGTTTGTATCGTGGCGTTTGGCTGTTGCATGATTACGCAGCCTGCACTTTCGAGGACGGAGAACTATCTTTCCGTTTTAGGGGAAATCCTCGGCTTCAAGGACTTTATTGTCGTAACGGAAGAGGATAAGCTTAAGGTGATGCTGGAAAGCAGCCCGTCGCTGTATTATAGGATTTTGCCTTATGCGCAAGTACTTGGCGTTACCGATATTTGGGAAGAAAAGTTCAAGAATATTCTTTTACAGCCTCCCGTTTGGTATTCTGGTACGGAATTTACGGTATTCGATTATTTGATTATT
>JAFUMY010000077.1 GCA_017482415.1 Clostridia bacterium | reverse complement strand
TTCCCGTACTATGCTTCTACAAGCTATCGGGACGACGTGTCGATTCCAACGCAGAATAAAACCTATCGCGTAGATTACGTCGATTACGACTATTTGACGGACGGCGAAACGGGGCTTGCAATGAACCCCGATTATGCGATTTTGGAAGAGGATTATTCCCGATTTGTAAAAGACCAGTATCTCACAATCGACGAGTCATTGAAAACAGAGCTTTTGGCGATTGCCGACGAATACGGGATTTCTGCGGACAGTCCTACACTTATACAGGACGTTGCCTATTACGTTTCCCATGCGGCGTATTATAATTTAGGATATCCCGAAACTCCAAATGGAGAGGACATGGTGCTGTATTTCTTGCAACAGTCAAAAGAGGGCATATGCGTGCATTATGCAACGGCGGCGACGATGATGTATCGTGCATTGGGTATTCCTGCACGCTATACGGAAGGTTTTGCAGTGAAAACGTTTGCAAATATGTGGACGAGCGTGAAGAATGTCGGTCATGCGTGGACGGAGGTCTATATCGACGGCTACGGCTGGGTTGCAGTAGAGGTTACCGGCTGGGAGAAAGCAGCGGCAACCTATTCGATTACCGTTCAAACGGGTAGCGCAAAGAAAATTTACGACGGTAAGCCGCTTTCCGCGGATAGCTTTACCATTACGGGAATGTTGCCTGACGATTACGAGGTCGTCGTGCGTGATTATTATTCGATTACCAACGTCGGGAAGATAGCCAACAAATTGCAGGTATGCGTGCTTCGTAACGGCATGGAGGTGGATAACGTTGAAATTCATTATGAATTTGGTACGTTGGAAATTACCCCGAGAAGCTTGAAGATTGAAACGGGAAGCAAAACCGAATACGACGTCGAAACGCTCACGTGCGACGAATGGAGCTCAAACGGTCTTGCACAGGGCGAAACGCTCACGTTGACCGTAGACGGTATCCAAGAAGAACCGGGTGCGTCGGAAAACACTGTCGACCTCAATTCGATTGTGATTAAAAATGCAAGCGGCGAGATTACGACGGGCAATTATGCTATCACCTACGAATACGGCTGGTTGACCATTATTGAAACACAGTAACGAAAACAATACAAATAAGCGACAAGCAAAGGAGGTAAACCGCTCGCGAAGGCAGCGAAAGAAGATATGTCTTACGAATCGTATGAACGAAAAATTCTAAGAATCAAAAAAATTCGCGATACTATTCTCAAATATAAGTATCTGATTATGGCAATCGTCATCGCCATCACCGCGACGGTTTGCGGTTTGCTTGGTGTAAAAGGCGTTTTCACAAGGGGTATAGAGCTGGAGGCTTCTTACGTTTACGGTGAAGAGCTTCAGTTCGATGCAAACGCTATTTTAGCAGACGTTCGCTATGAATACCGCGAACTGGGTGGAGAATGGACGCCGTTTTCTCCCGATATGCCGGGCGAGTATGAAGTTCGCGCGGTGGCAAAGCGTGGGTTTGGCGGTGAAAATTACAGCGATTCCGCTTCGTTTACGATTGTCCCGAAGGTAGCGGCAATCAAAATCCTGGATTCGGATATTATTTACGGCGAAAATCCGTCGATTGGCGTTTCGGGGCTCGTAAAAAAGGACGTATTGGATACGAAAACGCTTGCGTTTGATTTTATGGACGTAACAAGCGCGTCGCCCAAGGCGGCAATTGACGTTGCTACGTTTAAAATCGTAGATGCACAGGGTAAGGATAGGACGCGCGCGTATGATTTTGGGGATAGGCTTTACGAGACGATTCCGCTGACCTTACAAAAGCGTGATTTGGAAATCAGCTTCGGCAGCGCGGAGCAGTATTATGATGGAACGACGCTTGCCTGCGAAGAATGGTCTTGCACGGGCGGCTCGTTCGCGCTTGCGGATAAAGCGGAATTTACAAACTTTTCCGATCGTGTAGAGGTCGGTACCGTGGACAACGTGGCGGATATGACCGTTACCAACGATAAGGGTATAGACGTTACCTCGTTATATAATCTTACCGTTATCGAGGGTAGCTTGCAGGTAAAACGCAGACCGCTTAGCGTGTCTACTGACTCTGCGGAAAAAATCTACGACGGTAACACGTTGGAACACTTAAAGTTTAAAACGGAAGAAGTGGTAGAAGGCATTGGGCTTTTGGACGGACATTATTTGGCGATTACCGAATCCACCCAAATCACGGACGTGGGTAGCGTGGAGAACGTGCTTTCCTTTGCGATTCGAAACCGTGATGGTGCGGATATGGCAAACTGTTATCAGTTGACGACCACCTATGGATTGTTGACAATCGATCCAAGACCGATTACCATTCAACCTGCCGAGGGCAAGAAGCTTTATAGCGGAAAGGCGTATACCAGTGCTTTGGCGAGTGTTACTTCCGAGTATAAGCTTGCGGACGGCGAAGCGCTTTTCGATGTGGAGGTTTTGACCCGTGATTTAGAGGGCAACGATGTCAAAGCAATTGACGTTGGCGAGTATTCTGGGTATATCGCTTCCTATAAAATCAAAAACACCTCGACGGGAGAGGACAAAACCGCGAATTATCTCGTTACGACAACGGCTGCAACCGTCACAATCGACCCGCGCTCCATTCTTGTACAGATGCATGATTTGGAAAAGGAATACGACGGCTTAAGCGTACAAAAAAATCAAGTAGCCTATACGTTAGTGCCTGTTACCGAGGGTATGCAGACGGCGCTTGCGGACGCGCAAAACGAGAGCATCCTTTCCCTATCTCCCCGTATCAATGCAGGTTATTATCCCGATGAAAATACAATCGAATTGGATATTTTAGACGGTAACGGTATCAGTGTAAAGCATAACTATATTATTGACGTACAAGCCGCCGATTTGACAATCAATAAGCGTGAAGTACATCTTGAAATCACCAATCAAGAACCTATTTATAATGCGAAAGCGCATACGAGCTCGGAATATACAATCACGTATAATTCATTTGCGTTGGAGCATGCGCCGCTTTTGACCTTGCATACGGAAACTCTTTTAGGCGAGAGGGTCGATGCGATTGAGGTGGGTGACTATATCAACGTTTTGGATTCGTGGAAGGTTTTTGAGAATAAAAATCTGACATCAGATATATCGGGTAACTACGATTTGCATATTACAAACGGCTATATTTGGGTGCAGAAACGCAAAATTGAGGTTGTGATTTTCGACCAGAAAAAGGAATACGACGATCAGCCCTTTGTCGCAAGTGCATACGAGTATGAATGTAAGCCCAATCAGTTCTCGCTGACAGAAGCGATTGTAGGAGGGCAGAAAGCTACGTTAATCCCTCTTCCTTATGGAGAATACGTTGACGCGGCGACCTATTCCGACGTTTTGCAGGGCACACTTGAGGTTAAGGCAGGCGAGGACGATAAAACACATAATTACGAAATTAGCTACGTGAACGGTGACGTGACGATTACAAAACGAGCTGTTCACATTCAGGTTGAACTGATATCGAAGATATACGACGGTATTCCCGTAGCCCCCGTAGAGGGCACTACGTATACCGTATCGACCGTGCATTCTTTCGTGGACGGACATACGGAAACGCTTACCTTCTGGCTGGAAGATGCAAGCGGAAAACGTGTAGAGGCCGTCGACGTAGGTACTTACCGCTGCGGCGTGGATACGATTTCCGTCGTTTCAGCGGACGGTAGAATCGTAACGGATAATTACGAGCCTACGACAAAGGATAATGATTTGACAATCGATTATCGGCCCATTAAGCTCACGGTTACGGGTACGACAAAGCCGTATGACGCGTATCCTTTTGATGCGGACGAGGTTGTTTTTGCAGCGGCTCCAAAGCATCCTTTGGCGATAAGCGACGTTGCGTTGCCGATTGGGGAAGCGGTTGCTTTACAGCTTAGCACCTACGTGAAGGTCGGGGAATATAAACCGACGGCAAAAATCTTCCGTGAGAGCAAGGATACCACCTCGAATTATAAGATTGAATACGTATACGAACAGACCTTAAAGATTACCAAGCGTGACGTTGCCTTTAACGTTACGGGTAAAACCGTTACCTATTCGGGTACGGAAATCGGGAATATTGGTTGGACGGTGAAAGACGGTTCTTTGGCACTTGGCGATACTGCTACAATCCACGTTTTGACGGCTTTGGGCGCGCGTGCGATTTACGTTGGGGACTATACCGATTTCACCGCAAGCTTTAAAAATGCAAAGGGCGAGGACGTAACGAATTGTTATAATCTTGGTGAGAATGCTTTGGATGGCATATTTACGATTGAAAAACGCGAGCTTACCATTCAAGTCGAGCAGATGCTCAAGACGTATGACGGCGTTTCGTTTAAGAGTGAAAGCGACGTTGTATTCAGTTATAGCGCACTTGGTCAAGGCGATAAAATAAAAATTGTCATTACGGGTGTTGAAAATTGTATCGACGTCGGCACCTACGAGCGGGAATCGTGGGGAATCGCGGCAAGCGTAGCCGACGCTTCGGGTACAGACGTATCGGGCAATTACGAAATCAACTGTCTGTACAGCTCGGGCGGAAGCTTGGTGATTCTGCCACGTGCGGTTACGATACAGCCCGTCAATAAGACACAACCGTTTAACGGTAGAATATTTACAAGCAATGCCTGCGCGGCAGTTAGCGGCACGACTTTGGTCGAGGGGCATGTCGTCGAGGCGACAACGGACGGTTCCATTAGTTGGATTGGTATGACGAACAACAATATCGTCGGAGACGTGGTGATTCGCGATGCAGAGGGTAACGACGTTACGCATAACTACACGATTTCTAAGCAGAGCGGTGTCTTAGAGCTTATTAAACGTGAAATTTATATCATCCCTTTGCAACTGACGCGTGCGTATAATGGAGAAATATTAGCGTATCCCGAGAACTTTACAGCGCGTGAACGCGCGTATGCAAGATGGCGCAACGAGGGAAACAAGAAATTTGGTGCGGCTTTGTATGATGGTTGCTATTTGATGGCGGAGATTGAAATGTCCGACTTTATCGTAAACGTTGGCACAGTAGACGTTTCCATTATTTCCTGTACGATTTACGATGCTGGTGGCAATGACGTAACGAATTTATATTACGACGTGATATGGCAAACGACAACGGCAAAGGTAACCCCGAAAAAGCTGATTATTTCCAGCAGGGATATCGAAAAAACGTACGACGGTACGACGCTGTACGGAGCTGCGGAGGATTGCTATATTTCCAAGGGCAGCCTCGTTGGAAACGATACGATTGCGTATGAGGTACAGTCTTCGATTACGGACGTAGGTACGGTTGTCAATCAAATCGTATCCGTTATTATTAAAGACGAAACAGGTACAATTCGCGGGAAGTACGTATGCGACGAATACGGAAACTTTATGGAGGGGAACGATTCTTATGAGTATAACTACTCCATCGAGATTGACTGTGGCAGCTTGACGATCGTCGAATCGCTCGACAAAGAAGCAAACGGCGGCGGAGCGCCAGTAGACTAACAAACAATCGCCCGAGGCAGTTCAATTGCCTCGGGCGAACTTTTATAAACGTAAAGAAAGATAAAAAACAGCACTCAAAAGAGTGCTGTTTTTTTGGCGACCCAGAACGGGCTCGAACCGTCGACCTCCAGCGTGACAGGCTGGCGCTCTAACCAACTGAGCTACTGGGCCATATATATAAATGAAAATAAAGTCTGTTTGGTGGGCCTTCACGGATTCGAACCGCGGACCAATCGGTTATGAGCCGACAGCTCTAACCACTGAGCTAAAGGCCCGTTATGTTTCGACGTTCAGCCAACGCACAACGCTTATTTATAGTAAACGATTTTCAAGGAAAAGTCAAGTGTTTTTTTAAGAAAACACAAAAAAATTTTTCGACAAAATAAATTTTATTTCGAGCATTTTTTTCAAAATCTTATTCGACGTTTTTTTTACAATAGAATTACACACGTAAAGGAGGAGTTTTTATGCGAATTCTCAGCGATTATCGGGGTAACGTTTTATATATGCGGCTTTGCGGCGAGATGGATGAGCATAATGCCGCGCTTGTACGCCGCGTCGCGGATAAGTTAGTGGATGATCATACGCAAAGCGAGCGCGCGGTTATCGACCTTTCAGGGGTCTCGTTTATGGACTCGACGGGAATCGGTTTTTTGATTGGCAGATATAAGAAATTACAACGCTACGGCATACCCGTGTACGTAACGAACCCGTCTTTGGGTACGGATAAAATTCTACAAATGAGCGGCGTATATACGCTGATGCCAAAAATATAAGGATAGGCAAAAGGAGCAATACTATGAAAAATTACATGAAACTGGAAATATCGGCTCGAGGTGAAAACGAGGGCTTTGCACGCAGTGCAGTTGCGGCTTTCGCATTGCCGTTAAACCCGTCGTTTACCGAGCTTTCAGATATCAAAACCGCCGTTTCGGAGGCGGTGACGAACTGTATCGTGCATGCTTACTCGAAAACGCAGGATGGGAAAATTATTATTGAATGCGAGACGGAGCAAACGTCTACGGGCGGTGTTTTACATATCGAAATCCGTGACTTTGGCTGTGGAATTGAGGACGTAGAGCAGGCGGTGCAGCCCTTTTACACGACCCTTTCAGACGACGAACGTTCGGGAATGGGGTTCACCATTATGCAGACGTTCATGGACGAGTTTTCGCTGACGAGCATTCGGGGCGAGGGCACGCGGGTAGAGATGAGCCGACGGATTGGCGAGGAGGACGGCGCAGCATTTTCCAAGCCGCCAAAATCTATAAGGAAAGTGAGTAATGCTTGACGACAAAGCAACAATCGAATATATCCGTCTGGCAAAGCTCGGTGACGGAAGCGCAAAAGAAAGCTTGATTGAGCATAACGTTTCTTTAATCAAGTGTATCGTAAAACGCTATCTGGGGAAAGGAGTAGACTACGACGATTTATTTCAAATCGCTTGCATGGGTTTTTTAAAAGCAATTACGGGCTTTGACGAGCGGTTTGAGGTCAAGTTTTCCACGTATGCCGTGCCGATGATTGCAGGGGAAATCAAACGCTTTATGCGTGACGACGGTTCGGTAAAGGTGTCGAGGACGATGAAACAGGCCGCAAAGGAAATCAACCAGTTTGTGGAAGCGACGACGCTTGAACGCGGCGTTCCACCGTCGATAACGGAAATCGCGCAAAAGTTCAATATGGACGAAGCGGAGGCGGTGTTCGTTATGGGCTCGTCGAAAATGCCCTTGTCACTGTACGGCGGCGCGGACTATAAAGACGGAAAGGAAAGGGAACTCATCGAGACACTGCCTGCCTCGGACGATCAGGAAGAGTGGTTGGATAAGATGCTGCTTCGAGGTGCAATCGAGGCGCTCCCCGAGCGGGATAAAAAGATAATTGTGCTGCGTTATTTTCGGGATATGACGCAAAGCGAGGTTGCCGAGCGAATCGGCGTTAGTCAAGTGCAGGTTTCCCGAATCGAAAATCGAATTATAAAAGCATTCCGTGATAAACTCAGCGGATGACGCCGTATGCAAAAATTTTTGCAATGGCGTTTTTTTTCTTTGAAATGCTTTTCAAATACGGAAAAATCTGTTATAATGCTAATATGGAAAATAAAAGAAACAAACAACAGGGTACGGTTGCGGCTTTTTTAGGCGAACCTACGCCGGCAAAGCTGTCGGGGCTTACGTTTTCCGTAACGAGCATTGCGGCGGTGGCTTGGGCATGCCTTTTTACGGTCATTCTTATCGTTTGCGGCGTGGCGGATAATCCCGATTATACGAAGAGCGAATGGTATCTTTATTGCAGCTTTTTAATTACGCCGCTTGCGTTTGCGCTGTCGGCGGTATTGCTTTTGAGGTGGTCGAAGACGCCGTTAAAAACGGAGCTGCAAGCCCAAAAATGTCACCCGAAATATTTTATCGTTGCGATTATATTACAAATCGGGCTTTTGGGGTTATCCGAGCTGAACGTTTTATTTTTGGAATTTTTAGGCAGATTCGGCTACGTGGAAACTCCGATTGAGTTGCCGTCTATGAACGGCTTTGGGTTTGTCGGTGTGCTTTTTGCCGTAGCGGTTTTGCCTGCGATTTTTGAGGAATGGATATTCCGCGGCTTTTTGCTGAAAGGCATGCGTACTTTCGGTACGGCAGGGGCAGTGCTGCTTAGCGGCGCGCTCTTTTCCCTCTTTCATCAAAACCCTGCCCAGACGATATATCAATTTTGTTGCGGCGCGGCGTTCGCGCTCGTGGCGGTGCGCTCGGGCAGTATCCTGCCTACCATGCTTGCGCATTTTATCAACAACGCCTTGATTTTAACCTTAACGAAGTTCGGGATTATGAGCTTTCCGACGCCCGTGTTTATCGCAATCGTTTGCGTTTCTGGGGTGTGCCTTATAGGCTCGCTGGGATGGCTATTATTCGTGGACAAAAAACCGATTCCGCAATCGCTTGGAGTCGAGGAAGGAAAAAAAGAACGCAAGCGATTCTGGTTAGCGGCAAGCGCTGGTCTTGTCATTTGCGGCGTTTCTTGGCTCAGTGCTTTGCTTATGGGGTTATAATATGCAAAAAATCTATTTTGTGGTCGTTGGGAAAATCAAGGAAAGCTTCTATCGGGAGGCGGTGGCGGAATACGCAAAACGCCTTTCTCGGTTTGCCAAGCTTGAAATTAAAGAACTCCCCGAAGGCGCAGACCCCGAGGCGGAGGCAGACGGGATTTTGAATGCCTGCAAGGGCTATATCATTGCGCTTGCGGTCGAGGGAGAAAAGCAATCGAGCGAGCAGCTTGCAAAGCGTTTGGGTAGGTTGCAGGACGAGGGTAAGGACGTTACCTTTGTCATCGGCTCTTCCTGCGGGCTTTCCGATCGAGTGAAAAGGGCTGCGGATTATCGTCTATCCTTTTCCGATATGACCTTTCCGCATCAGCTCATGCGAGTGATTTTAGCCGAACAGGTCTATCGTGCATACATGATCAACGCAGGGTCAACCTACCATAAATAAGCAACCTTTTTACGTTGTCTGCATACGATGTAGACATGAATATCTATGAAAAGACCGTTCAATTTTACGACGGAGTAATCACGGAAAAACGGATTATAGGAAGGAGCTTTTTCGGCAAGAATCTCTATGCGGTAAAGCTTGGCAAGGGTAGACCTATCGGGCTTGCACAGTATGCAATCCACGGCAGGGAATTCATCACGGCAGAGCTCGCGTTCGAGCACTATCGAACGGGGGTAAAAGAGGGCAGCTTGTGGCTGTTACCGCTCATGAATCCTGACGGCGCACTATTAAGCGAGGTAGGGATAAGCTCTGTGGAAACGGCGGAGGACAGAGCCTTTTTGCTTGCATTGCAGATGAAAGACTTTTCCCTTTGGAAAGCGAACGGCAGAGGGGTGGATTTAAACGTGAATTTCCCTGCGAGGTGGGGAAAAGGCAAGCGCAACGTCCGTCAGGCGGGTGCGGAGAATTATATAGGAAATGCTCCTTTTTCAGAAACGGAAACGTTGGCTTTGAAAAAATTTACGGAGGAAGTTGCGCCCGATTATACGGTCAGTTATCACACGAAAGGTGAGGAAATTTACTGGTATTTTTATCAGTCAATTGATACCTGCCCCCGAGATAAGGGGTTAGCGCAGGTATTATCCAACAGCACGGGTTATCCTTTGGCGAATGCAGTGGGTAGCGCAGGTGGGTATAAGGATTGGTGTATCGAAAGGCTTGGGATTCCGTCTTTTACCATTGAGGCGGGCGCAGATAGCTACGCGCATCCGCTTGGATATGCGGCGTTGAAGGATATCATTAATAAAAATAAATTTGCATTATACGATTTATCGAAGGAAATCAAGAAATATTTATGAGAAAGCTTACGAGAGAAGAAAAATTTATGCGCTCGGCAATCAAGGCGGCGAAACGTGGCTTGACGGAGGGGGAAGTCCCTATCGGCGCGGTAATCGTGTACGAGGATAAAGTCGTTGCGAGGGGGTACAACCGCCGCGCGAAATTGCAGCTTGCGTCGGCACACGCGGAAATGATGGCAATCGATAAAGCCTGCAAAAAATTCGGCTCGTGGCGTTTGCCCGAGGGCTGCGAGCTGTACGTAACGTTAGAGCCTTGTCCTATGTGCATGGGCGCAAGCTTAAATGCGCGTGTGGACAAGCTATATTTCGGTGCCTACGAGCAAAAGGGCAGATCGTTGACGTCCGCGCTTGCGGAAGCGAATCTTCTCAATCATAAAACGGAGGTCGTAGGCGGCGTTTTGCAGGAGGAATGCGCCGCGCTTTTGAGCGGTTTCTTTATCTCCATGCGTCAAAAACAGAAAGAGGAAAAGGAACGCCAAAAACAAAACGAGGAAAATTTAGAAGAAAAAGAAATCTGAAAAGGCTATTCATTTGGTTGACTTAATTTTCAGAAACAGGTATTATAATAGTGTCATGATATGCGCGTGGAATAGGCGCGTAGCTTTGGGGGGATTGAGGAGCGGATCGTTTGGTCCAAAAAAACGGTAAAAACGCAACCGAATTAGACGGGAAAGTTTCTTTCGGGGGCGATAAAAAATTTAAGGAAGGTTACACATGATAACGCACGGCAATGAAATCAAGTTGTTTTCCGGTAACTCCAACAGAGAGCTCGCAGAAGCGATTGCCAAAAAGCTCAATACCGAGCTTGGTGAAATCGAGGTATGCACTTTCTCCGACGGCGAAATTAACGTACACATCGCAGAGACGGTACGCGGTAGGGATTTGTTTATTATTCAGTCTACCTGTTCGCCTGTAAACGATAATTTAATGGAACTCCTTATCATGATCGACGCGGCGAAGCGTGCATCCGCAGGCCGTATTACGGCGGTAATTCCCTATTTTGGATATGCGCGTCAGGATAGAAAGGCTCGTTCGCGCGATCCTATCACGGCAAAGCTCGTTGCGAATTTGATTACGGCAGCAGGTGCAGACCGTGTTTTGACGATGGATCTTCACGCAGAGCAGATTCAGGGCTTCTTCGATATCCCCGTAGACAATCTTCTCGGTGGACCGACCCTGTATAATTATTTTGCAAAACAGAACAATATCGATGTAGTCGTTGCGCCCGACCTTGGTAGCGTAAAGCGTTCGAGAAAGGTAGCGGAAAAATTCGGCGTACCTCTTGCAATTATCGACAAACGCCGTCCAAAAGCAAACGTAATGGAAGTTATGAGCATTATTGGCGACGTAAAAGGTAAGAGATGTCTCATGATCGACGACATGATTGATACGGCAGGTACGCTTTGTCAAGGCGCGCAGGCGATTAAAGATGCAGGTGCTACGGAAGTATATGCAGGCTGTACGCATGCGGTACTTAGTGGCCCCGCGATTGAGAGATTGAAAAATTCTGCAATCACGAAGCTGGTTATGCTCGATACCGTACATCTTCCCGAGGAAAAGAAACTCGATAAATTCGAGGTGCTTACCGTTGCGGATATTTTTGCGGCGGCAATCGAGAACGTATACCTCGACAAACCGATGTCGAAACTTTACGACTGATAAAACGAACGAAAAGAGCCGTCGCGAATATGTGACGGCTCTTTACAGCGAATAAAAGGAAACGAATATGTATTTAATCGTAGGGCTCGGTAATCCCGACAAAAAGTACGAAAAAACCTTTCATAATATGGGCTATATCGCAATCGGCGACGCGGCGGAAGCGCTTGGCGCGAAGTTCAAAAAAAAGGAATGCGAAGCGATGATAGCAGAGGCGTTCGTGGGCGGTGAGAAAATCATTCTCGCCCGTCCTTTGACGTACATGAATAATTCGGGCAGGGCGGTAAAACAGCTTATGTCCAAATATAAAATCTCGCCTGAAAATTTGATTGTAATTTATGACGATTACGATTTACCCAAGGGCAAGGTTCGCATTCGCGCGGGCGGCAGTGCAGGCACGCACAACGGCATGCGCAGTATTATCGGGGAAACGGGTTTAAAGGATTTCCCTCGTATTCGTATCGGAATTCGAGACGAGGCGGTGGATATTCCCATTATCAATTACGTGCTCGCCGAGGTTCGTAAAGAGGACTACGAGCTGTTCGCTGAGGCTTGCCATAAAGCAGGCGAAGCCGCTGCGGAGTTTGCGCGCGGGCTCGATATTGAAAAGGTAATGTGTAAATTCAACTAAGAAGAAACGGTAGTCCATGAAACGCAATTTCTTTACATTTCAACAAATTAGCGAGGAGTATTCCTTGTACGAAGAAGATATCCGCCGCGGCACGCCCACGGCGGTTTTCGGCGTTTCCGACTCTTTGAAATATTTACTTGCAGGCATGACCCCGTACCCTGTCGTATATATCACGGCAGACGGCGTTTCCGCGCGTAAGGCGGCGGAGAATATTTCCGCGCTTTCGGGTAAACGCGCCGAGGTCCTGTCGGCAAAAGACGAGGTGCTGCTCTATCGCAAAGCCTTGTCAAAAGACTCGCTTTTCCGCCGTTTGAACGGCATTCACGCGCTCTATAACGGAGGGGAAATCATTACTGCGGAAATCGATGCGCTCATACAGCTATTTCCTAAGAAATTGCCCACGCTCACCTTACAAGAGGGGGAGGATTACGATTTTCTTTCCCTACCAAAACGTCTAATAGAGATGGGCTACGTGCGGAATTTTGAGGTGGAAACCAAGGGCGTTTTCGCAGTTCGCGGCGATATTTTAGATATTTATCCCATCAATAGCGAGCATCCTGTAAGGATTGACTTTTTTGGGGATACCGTTGAGAAAATCAAGCCTTACGACTTGGAAACGGGAGAGCGATTGCCCAGTATAGCTTCGCTTACAATCCTTTCCGCAACCGACGTTTTGGTGACG
>JAFUMY010000076.1 GCA_017482415.1 Clostridia bacterium | reverse complement strand
GCTCTTATAAAGAAAAAGCGGCTTACTCTTGCAAACCGCTATCAATCATATAATTTCAAAATGTTTTAATGTTTCCTCAATTGCCTTTACCATTTTCTCCGACGGGTGTTGTCGGGGCTTTTTTAATTCTTCAACTGCATTTGGTGCATCATACATTGGCAAACCCAAGTCACGTTTTACTTCTGCAATATATGCCGTGTGAACTTTGAACCCATAAGTTTCTTCAATATAATCTTGTATCATCTTATATGTTACTTTTTCTTTGGGTTTATTTGCCTCTATACGCTCCGCAATTTTCTTTAATGAAAGCTCACCGTCACCCTCGCCAAATTCGATTTTTACATTGATTATACTGTCGGGCTTTTTTTGGGAAAGTTGGACGAGAGTTTCGACGTGCTTGGTCTGAGGGAACATGTCATACGGCTGGATTCTTTCGATTTCGTAATACCCAGGCAACGTTTCGCCTTCCGCTACGCCCTCGTAAGCAGGGTTCTTTACAAGCTCGCCTTCTTCTTCAATCAGCCTGCCTGCCAAAATTCCCAAATCCCTTGCAAGCGTCGCAGGATTACAACTGATCAAGGTCAATTTTTCAATACCGCTTTCAAGCAACGCTTTCGTAACGCTGCGCGCGATACCCGAACGGGGAGGGTCTAAAATCAAACCTACCTTTTCCCCTTTCTCTTTTTCCATGACCTTTGGAAGATGTTCTTCTACGTAACCGCAGATGTTCGTCATATTCACGAGTCCGTTTCTCACCTTTAACATGTCCGCACAGCGAGAAGCCTCGGGCTCCAATTCAATACCGTAAACGCGCTTTGCTTTCTTTGCTAACATCGCCGTCAATAAGCCGCCGCCCGAATATGCGTCGATAACCACCTCGTCACCGTCCTTGCATACCGTTTTTAAAGCGTCCTTATACAGCTTCGTGCGCACGTTCTCGTTGACCTGCAAGAAGGTAACGGGGCCTGCTTGATAGTAAATGCCCTGCTCTTCCGCCTCGAAAACACCGATACCATGTACGAGTTGAAACTCTTTTCCGAGAATCACGTTCGTGTCCTCGTTATTGAAATTCAAATACAGTGAGAACTCACGGAAGATTTCCGAAAGTAGACCGATAAGATAGGGCAAATTCGGCAATTCACGCTTTGCGGTGACCAGCGTTACGATGAATTTTCCACCGATTTCACGCGCTACGATATGCCTAAGCGCGCCCGTTTTATTTTCTTCGTCATACCCCTTTACGGCGCATTCCGTCATATACCGCTTGATTGTCGCAATCAGCTTTTCCGACCATTCGGGATGAATCGCGCAGGCGGTAATGGGCACGATACGGTGGCTGTGCTCGGCATAAAACCCGATTACGGTCTGTCCGTCCTTATCGACACCTACGGGGATTTGTAATTTATTGCGATAGCCGTACGGGAAATCACTGCGAATCGCGTTCGGGACAGAAACCTGAATCCCACCGATTTTTCGAAGCGTGTCTTTGACAACCGTTGCCTTATGGGAAAGCTGCGCGCTATAATCGAGGTGTTGCAAGCAGCAACCGCCGCAGCGCAGGAATACGGGACATTTTTCGCGCACGCGTTCTTCGGCGGGGGTGAGAATCTCCTCCGCTTTACCGTAACCGATATTCCCTTTTATTTTGAGAACCTTAAAACGAACCTTTTCGCCAGGCAGACACGCAGGCACGAAAAAAGTAATGCCTTCATGCTTGATAATGCCTTCGCCGTTCGAGCCGATTGCGTCCGTCACAGCGCAAATAATATCGTTCTTTTCTATCATAAAACGCCTTTCCCTCCTTATCATTTTTTATTCTTCCCTAAAGCCCGTTTTCCCCAATCGGGCATCATTTCCTTGTAATCCGTTTTACCAACGAATTGATTACAATCCTCCATTTATACATTAAGTAATCATACGCAACGAAAAACAGCGTTCCGCCGATAAGTAAAATTGGGATGATGTATTTATCCACAAACGGGAACGTCGTCGTCATCGCAAAGACGAACCGCCAAACCACGTACATGGTCGCGTCGAACCACAACGCCTTGATTCCGCAAGCCAACCAGCGGTTGATTTTGATTTTTAGCTGCAATTCGTTCACAAGCGGATGTAAGCCGAAAAACATAATGAACGGCAATAAATCAAAAAACCTTGCCGCGCTGAATATGAGCGACAAAATGCACGTCGCAATATACGCAAGCGCATAGCCGACGTAAGAGCCCTTGGACAGCGGCAGCATCAGCGCAATACACGCCACGAGATATCCCGTAAAGAGCAGGATATTCGAATATACGCCGAACGTCAAGCAAATCGTCGCAAACGCACAGGCGAGCGCTGAAAGCGCTATTTCATACGCCGAAATCTTCTTCATCGCGTACCTGTACCCTTCCTTTTAACGACAACCACAGCAAAGACTAAACAGACAGTCTACGCAAAGATAGGTGTAACAGCAAGAAATACAGTTCGAGCAAGCGTTGCCCCCCATCTGATCGTCGGGCATGCCGCTGTTATACGGATTTTGCTGTTGCTGATTATACGCTTCCTGTCTTTGGAAGTCGTTTTTCGCATTCAGCTTTCCATATGCCGCACGGTATTTCTGATTTTCAGGCTCCATCTGCATCGCAATTTCAAGCTGTTTTTTACTGTCGTTCGTCCAGTTCTTTTTATAGAATACGACCGCCTGCAAATAGTGCCATTCCGCCGTGCGTTCGTTAAAGGAATCGAGCGCGCTCTGCGCCTCCGACAGCTTATCCTGTTTCAAGAGGTCCGCAACTTCTTCAAAGGTGCTTTGACCGTCGGTATTCTTGTTTTGTTCCTTTCTCGAATCCATAATTTCACGATAAGCAACGTCTAATTTCGTGAGCATTCTTGCCGCTTCGTTTCCTGCTTCTCCGTCCAACCATCTGTCTTCGTTATATTTCTCGCGAAGCTCGTTGTAGCGTGCGAGAATTTCTTCGTCCGTTGCAGATTCGGTTAAACCGAGAAGTTCGTAATATTCGTTCATGTTCATCTCCTATCGGCGAATCGCCGAGTATTTTTCTTAATTAGTGTCTGTTGTTTCGTCCGTTTTATTCTTTTTCGGTTTACAGCGTCCATCCACGCCGCAGCCCGATAAAATCCGTTTTGTTACCGCGGGCAAACCACGCAAAAGTATATTATCCGAAAGGTCACGATTGAATCGAAATTCAATCTTGGAAAGGCTCTCTCGAATATCGAAAAACAAAGCGTGGAAGATATATTTAATCTCGTCTGCCTTTTCGCCCTCCGCAAGTGCTTCACGGCTCTTTTCGCCATACGCTAAAATAAACGGATTATACGCGCCTTTCTTTAAATCCTTATCGTAATCGTCCAACGCATCAATGAGATATATCCATTTTCCGACCGCGTAAAACAGCGCATACGTAGCCTCTGTTGCCTTTTCTTTCAGCACGTAATCGGAGAACTCCGCAAGCAGCTTTGCCGTAGCGTCCGCAGCCCTATCCACGCTGTCCGTTTTCGCCCTTTCCACCTCTTCTTGGTTTGCAAGATTTTCTCTTACAATCCGTTCGATTTCGGGATATTTCGCCTTGACGCGCTTGAAGCCTTTTTTAAACCAAAGCCGTTTCCCCTTACCCCGATCGCCGTCTATGATATCATCAGTATATTTATAATATACAAGCGCGGTATTCAGCGCACCGAGCTGACGAGTCAGCTCGTCCACGTTCGCCATCATGCGCGTGCGGATACAGTGGGTTAAACAATGCTGTTTTTCTATAGTTACGTCAATGCCTGCGATATTATGCAAAATTACGGATAAAAACGTAACGTCATAGGAGAGCCCCATGCGCGCGGATTGACCGCAGACCTCTGCGATCCCCTTGCACACACCGCAATACATCGCGCGGTACAGCGTATCGTCCTTCATATATAAATACGGCGTATCCGTGCGAACGTATCCGAACATAACTCCCCCTTGCTTTTAGTATACTATGCCGATTGAAAAAACACAATCGAATCCCCGCGTATAAACCCTATCTTCACAGGAAATGACGGGTTCTATCACCCGTTCAACAAATACCTGCCCTCATTCCTTATCGGGAACGGGTACGATTTCACCGTCGGCAAAGCGCAAAATCAGCTCTGACATCTTTTTTAAATCATTTGCAACGACCGTCTTAAACCGCAAAGGACGGTAACGAAGATCCAAAAGACTCTTGGGCGGTTTCATCGCCGTGAGCAGATTCAATCTCTTAATACCCTTGAAGCTGTCCTTTACGTCGTTGCCCGACAGTGCGTACAATACGTCCTGCGGGAATTTATACGGATTCGCCGTGGAAAGCACGATAACGGGCGTCTTGTCCTTTTCATCGATTTTTTCACGCGCTTCTTTATATTCCATATACACGGCAAGCGCTACGCCCGTATGCGTATCCATCGCATAACCGTATTCCTCGAAAATCTCGTACATGGCTTCGACCGTTCCGTCCTCGGACGCAAAGCCGCCGTAGAATTCCTTGTCCAAAACTTCCTTTTCCGCCGCGGTAATCGAATATTCTTTCTTTTCCGCAAGCTCTTGCATACGCTGTGCGGTGAGCTCTGCGTTTCTGCCGCTGATTTCGAAGAGCAAACGCTCTAAGTTCGAGGACACGAGAATGTCCATAGACGGGGACATGGTACGGAAGAAATTACGCTTTACGTCGTACACGCCCTTTGCAAAGAAATCGGCAAGGACCTTATTTCTGTTCGACGCGCAAACAAGCTTTCTAACAGGCAAGCCCATCTGCTTTGCATACCAACCGGCAAGGATATCCCCGAAATTCCCCGTAGGAACGACGAAATCGATGGTGTCACCCATTTCAATCTGACCCGATGTCAAAAGGTCTACGTACGCTGAGAAATAATAGGCAATCTGCGGAGCAAGTCTGCCGAAGTTGATTGAATTCGCACTGGAAAGCCGAACCCCTTTCTTTGCCAAGGTTGCATTGAATTCTTCTGATGCAAACAAGCGTTTTACCGCTCTTTGACAATCGTCGAAATTCCCCTTCACCGCAGACACGCATACGTTGTTTCCGTCCTGAATACACATTTGCAGGCGTTGCATTTTCGCTACGCCTTCGTCGGGATAGAACACCGCTACCTTGGTTCCAGGCACGTCGCGGAAGCCTTCAAGGGCGGCTTTGCCCGTATCACCGCTCGTTGCGGCAAGAATCAAAATCTCGTCCGTAACGCCCGTTACCTCACAGCTCTTTTTCAAAAGATACGGAAGCACGGTAAGTGCCATATCCTTGAACGCGCAAGTAGGGCCATGGAAGAGCTCCATGACGTACAAGCCCGATTCGCCGTCGATTTTTACAAGAGGCACGGGATCGTTGCCCGTGAACGTGGAATACGCCTTTTCACAGCTTGCTTTGAGATAGTCTTCCCCCAGCTCGTCGCCGAGATATTTGCCAAGCACGAACGCCGCGCGTTCGGGATAGCTCATCTCTGCCATCGCCTCAATCTCCTCACGGGAGACCTGCGGAAAGGACTCAGGAACGTACAGTCCGCCGTTTTTTGCAAGACCTTGTACGATTGCCTGCGCGCCCGTTACTTTTTCACCGCCTCTTGTGCTGATAAAATACATATTTTTCTACCTGCCTTATAGATTCTATCTTTTCCCCGACCGCTTGTCCAAGCGGATAATTTACTTTTTAACACGCAAAATGGGCAGTCCGCCGACCGCCATTCGATTTTTTGCGACATTCGTATAATATCAAGAAAGCCGAACGGGTAACACTTGCACAAGCCCGAACGGCCACAATGGTTTTTGAATTATTATATGCCGCGACGTGGTAAAGCCACGTCGCGGCTACGTACCAAACTTAGTCTTCCAAATATTTCGTAACGAAATCGGGAAGATCTTCTTTTGCTGCCGAAACGGAAACCGTTACGGTAACGGAGTTGCTCTTCGCTACTTTTTCAAGCATATAGAAGAACGCTGCCATTTCCTGAACGGGCTTCCCTGCGATACGAACCACGCCGTCGATAAAAACGTATTCGTTGTCGTGATTACCTGCAATAACCCCTTTAATAAAACCACAGAGCGCAGCTTCGCCTGCGATATCGTATTCGCTTGTGTCGATGAAACGTACTTCACGTTCGAGATCATACATATAGCGCTTGCTGTCGGTAATGAAAATCAAATGCCCTTTCGCAACGTCCACAGCGGCATTCGCTGCGTCGATCATCATTTTGGTTTTACCCGTACCCTTTGCGCCGTAAATAACTTTAATCATAATAAAATCCTCCCAGATTTTTTATCATACTTCTCCGAGCAGAAAAAGCTCTATTTCTCGGTTTCCTATAGTTTAGCAGATTTTTCGTATAATTTCAAGACCTTTTTGAAAAATTTTCCGCACTTTTCCAAACTTTTTTCTGTTTTTTTCATATTTTCCGTGTATTCCACTGCTCGCGCGCGCCTATGAAGTCGAAAAAGCAACGTTCCGTTGCATCATAACAAGGGTCAAGGGGCGAAACTCCTTGACCCATATTGGGCGTCCCTTCACGCTTTGCGTGTTGAACGCCTACGGCGTTATTAGCGCAACCTATGGTTGCTTGTTATGGGTCCGTTATTGCGGGGCGTTGCCCCTGCACCCCACGAGAAACTGAGTTTCTCGACTTCCTGTTGGGGCGCGTTATCGTTGTTCATAAGCGACGCGGCGTTATTAGCGCAACCTGCGGTTGCTTGTTATGAGGATACCTTTCGTGGGCTCTTCTCGGGCAATGTAAGGTAATCATTGCCCTCGGTCACCGTTCGGACGAACATATGTCCTCTCTCATCTCGTCCCTACAAGGC
>JAFUMY010000075.1 GCA_017482415.1 Clostridia bacterium | reverse complement strand
GCAATAAAGCGCCTGTAATGCTTTCCTCGTCTATTCAGGCAACGCTGATTGGCCGCTATGCCGACGGTGAATACGGTAAAAGCAAGAAAGCGGGCGAGGAGCTATTTTTTGATTATGCGGCGAAAGAGGGGGGACAGGTATGCGTTTACCGATTCCCTAACCTTTTCGGGAAATGGTGCAGACCGAACTACAACAGCGCGGTAGCAACCTTTTGCAATAACATCGCAAACGATTTACCTATAACCGTCAACGATAGAGCGATTGAGCTTGAACTTCTTTACGTGGATGATTTGGTGGAGGAGATGTTGGACCTTTTGGAAGGGAAAGGCCATCGTTGCGACTACGAGGGCTTGACGCCCGTAGAAAGCGAAAACGGCAGATATTATTTCGCGCCCATTACGCACAAGGTGACGCTTGGTGAAATTGTAGATTTGCTCCATTCCTTCCGTGCGCAGAACGAAACGCTTATCATTCCTGAAATTCCGAACGGAAGCTTCGCAAAGAAACTCTACTCGACCTATTTGAGCTATTTGCCCAAGGAAAAGGTGGCGTTTGATTTGAAGATGAACGTGGACGCGCGCGGTAGCTTTACAGAGCTCTTAAAGACGGAAAAGTGCGGACAAGTATCTATCAATATTTCGAAGCCTGGTATTACGAAAGGACAACATTGGCATCATACGAAGTGGGAGTTTTTCATCGTTGTTGCGGGGCATGGCTTGATTCAACAACGCAAAATCGGCTCGGATGAGGTATTAAACTTTGAGGTCAGCGGTGAAAAGATTCAAGCGGTACATATGCTTCCTGGGTATACGCATAACATCATCAATCTTTCCGAAACGGAAAACTTGGTAACGGTGATGTGGGCAAACGAGCAGTTTGACCCCAACCACCCCGATACTTTTTTTGAAATTGTAGAATGAGGGAGTATACTTTCGCGCCATAGGAGAAAAGATGAACATAGAAAACAAAGATTTAAACAGGAGAGACGATTATCTTTCATTAAAAAATACTATTTGCCTCAAAGGGATACTCGCTATATGTATTATATTATGTCACCTTTGGGGAGCGATAGTTGAGGGGAAGCCCTCTTTAGGTGATGGGGTTATAGGAAATACCGTGGGACGGATATGTACTGTCTTAGGTTATTTGTCAGTAGCATTGTTTTTTTTTATATCTGGCTATGGTTTGTGTGTACAATCTGAAAAAAAAGGTGATACATATTTAAACGGTTTTTTATTGAAGCGCGTTTTGCCATTATATATAATTAATATACTATTGATTATATTTTATGCTCTATTTAATTTATTATTAGAAGGGATGTTTTCTTGGAAAATTGTACTACAGTCGTTTTTCTTCGGGGGAACAATAATTAGTAAGGGCTGGTATTTACAAGCCATTTTGGTGTGGTATCTTTTTTTCTTTATCGTCTTTAAATTTATAAAAAGCAATAAGCTTCAAATTGTGGCAATGATAGGTGCATTTCTTGTGTATTTAACTGCTTGCCTAATAATGCAATTATCATCGACTTGGTATGAAGGAGTATTCTGCTTAATTCTTGGGATTGTTTGGGCAAAATATTTTAAACAAATAAGTGAAATTCTCTCAAAAAATAAATGGTTTATTTTATCTATTTTGATTGTAGGATTATTGTTTGCTGTTTCTTTTGTTTTCGGTAATTTTAGTTTTTTATCTCCTCCGATTCGTGTAGCAGTGAAAAGCATTTCGGCTTGTATGTTTACAATATTTGTTGTTTTATTTTTAAGAATAGTTCCAATCAATAATATTGTTACTCTGTTTTTAGGGAAAATTAGTTTGGAAATTTATGTTTTTCATGGTTTCTTTTTAATGCTTTATAGATGTAAACATATATATATAAATAATTGGATTTTGTATAGCGTGCTAGTCATTGCTTCTACAATTTTATTGGCTTGGATGATATATCCGCTATTCTCAATGATTTTAAAATTAGGTAAAAAGGAGAAAAAGAATGGAAATGAACATTAGATTGGATTATTCGGACGTAAAATTCAAGGATAACGGCAAGTTGAAGCTTTTGATTATTGTAGGTACTCGCCCTGAAATCATTCGTTTGGCGGCGGTTATCAACAAATGCCGTCAGTATTTCGACTGCATTCTTGCGCATACCGGTCAAAACTATGACTATAATTTGAACGGCGTGTTCTTTAAGGATTTGAAGCTTGCCGATCCCGAAGTGTATATGGACGCGGTAGGCGACGATCTTGGGGCGACGGTTGGGAATATTATCAACTGCTCGTACAAGCTCATGGCGGCTTGCAAGCCCGATGCGTTGCTCATTTTGGGTGACACGAATAGCTGTTTGTCGGCTATTCCTGCAAAGCGTTTGCATATTCCCATTTTCCATATGGAGGCAGGGAACAGATGTAAGGACGAATGCCTGCCTGAAGAAACCAACCGCCGCATCGTCGATATCATTTCCGACGTGAACTTGGCGTATTCCGAACACGCAAGAAGATATCTTGCAGACTGCGGACTTCCGAAAGAAAGAACGTACGTTACCGGTTCGCCGATGGCGGAGGTATTGCATAATAACTTAGCGGAAATCGAGGCGAGCGACGTTTTGAAACGCCTTGGCTTACAGCCGAAAAAGTATATCCTGCTTTCCGCACACAGAGAGGAAAATATCGACACGGAAAAGAATTTCCTGTCCCTGTTTACCGCAATTAATAAGCTGGCGGAAAAATACGATATGCCGATTTTGTATAGCTGTCATCCCAGAAGTAAAAAGCGTTTGGAGGCTACTGGATTTAAGCTGGATAAGCGCGTTATTCAAAATCAGCCTTTGGGCTTCCACGACTATAACAATTTGCAGATGAACGCTTTTGCGGTGGTATCGGATAGTGGTACACTGCCCGAAGAAAGCTCCTTCTTTACCAGTATTGGGAAGCCTTTCCCTGCAATCTGTATTCGAACCTCGACGGAACGTCCTGAGGCGATTGATAAAGCATGCTTCGTCTTGGCAGGCATCGATGAAAAACATCTTTTGCAGGCGGTAGAAACGGCGGTTGATTTGACGAATGACGGCAGCCATGGTATCCCCGTCCCCGATTACGTGGAAGAAAACGTTTCGACGAAGGTGGTAAAATTGATTCAATCCTATACGGGTGTTGTAGATAAAATGGTTTGGAGAAAATTTTAACGATTAAGGAGAATAAAAAAATGAAAATAGCAGTCGCAGGGACCGGGTACGTCGGTCTTTCTATGGCGGTGTTGCTTTCGCAGTATAATGAAGTAACGGCGGTGGATATCGTTCCTCATAAAGTAGAGCTTATCAACAATAAAAAATCGCCGATCGTCGATAAGGAAATCGAGGAATATCTGGCGAATAAGGAATTGTGTTTAACAGCTACAACGGATGCCGCATCGGCATACAAAAAAGCGGAATTTATTATTATTTCCACGCCAACGAATTATGACGAGAAAAAAAATTATTTCGATACGTCATCGGTGGAAAGCGTTATCGAGCAGGTTATTGCCGTTAATCCCGATGCGATCATGATTGTAAAAAGCACCGTACCGGTTGGTTTTACGGAAAGTGTTCGAGAAAAATATAATTGCGAAAATATTTTATTCAGCCCCGAATTTTTGCGAGAAGGTAGAGCGTTATACGACAATTTATATCCGAGCCGTATTATTGTGGGGGTGCCCGTTCAAAATGTAAGGCTCAAAAAAGCGGCGGAAACTTTTGCACAATTATTGCAAGAAGGTGCGTTGAAAGAAAATATTGAAGTGCGCTTTATGAATCCAACGGAAGCAGAAGCGGTAAAATTATTTGCGAATACCTATCTCGCCCTGCGCGTCTCTTTCTTTAACGAATTAGATACATACGCTT
>JAFUMY010000074.1 GCA_017482415.1 Clostridia bacterium | reverse complement strand
GGTTTTAGAGGGCTTGGGTAAAGTCCTGCTTAGAAGTTCTCAGTTGAAAGGCGTTGTGCCGCAATATACCGTTGTCAACGGCGACGTATTTGGTTCAGTCGCAATTCTCGCGGCGATTTCCGATTTCACGTTTTTCATTGATAAAAAAAGCGTGCTTTCCGTAAATAGTCCGTTTGTCGTATCGGCGAAGGCTAGCAAGAATCTTGCCAAAGAAGAGGTCGGTGGAGCAAATGTTTTAGCAAAGACTGGCATCCCTTCCGTTCTTGTGAATTCTTTGTCTGAAATCCGTGAAAAGATTCTGTTTATAAACGACTTAATCGCAGAGCCTATGATGGATGCAGAATTGAATGCATCCATACCTGCCCTCAATCAATCGATTACGGCAGAAACGTTAATGCAAATTTTTGAGAGCTCGGTAGAAGTCGGTTCGCTTTTCGAACCTGATGTGAAAACCATCCTCGGGCGTATCGGTGGAATCGCTGTTGCCGCAGTGGTATTTGATGGCAAAGAAAGCGCTGTTGCATTGACGGCTGAAAAAATAGCAAAGGTTAAAAATTTTGCCGAATTTGCTTCTTGTTACAACTTGCCTTTTGTTACCTTTACAGACGTGAAGGGCATTTGTGCGTGCATGGACGTGAATAACAGTCGCGCGATGAAAGAGACGGTTGATTATCTTGAAATTCTCGATACGATTGATACGGCAAAAATTGCAGTGGTATATAAGCGTGCAATTGGGTTGGGTTATTCGCTGTTTGCATCCAAATCGGTTGGATTTGATTATACCTGTGCTTTTGCAAACGCGCAAATTGCGCTTTTCGATGGGGTACAAGGTGCGCAGATTGAGCTTGGTGGTGCAGGTGCGGATAAAGCAGCTTTACAGGCGAAATATGCGGAAGAAAATTCCGATCCCATTCATGCAGCAAAAGACGGTTATATCGATGCAATTATCGAGCCGCAGTTTGTGAAACAGCATTTAATTGCTTCGTTGCAAATGCTGATGCGATAACGGAGGGAAATATGATTTCTAAATTATTGACATCGTCGCCCGTTGGGATTGGCGATGCGGCGATATCTGCGCTTATCGGCTTTAGCGTCGTGTTTTTAGGGATCTCGTTTTTGATTTTGGTCGTTTGGGCGGTCGGAAAAATTATGACTACGCTGGAAAAGAAAAGCAAAGCGTCTAATTCGAAACCGAAAGCGATTGAAAAGGCAGAGCCAAAATCCGCGCAAGCCAACGAGGACGAAATATCCGAAGAAACGCTTGCGGTAATTACAGCGGCGTTAATGGCGTATTATGAAGCGAACAATCCAAAATGTGAATTTACGGTAAAAAGAATTAAGAGAATCTAAGGAGAGAAGAAAATGCGTAATTTTATTATCACGGTTAATGGTAAATCTTATGAAGTTGGTGTTGAAGAAGTCGGGACGACCGCAGCTATGCCTGTTATAACGCAGGCTTCGGCAGCTGTACCTGCTGCACCTGCAGCGCCTACTGTTGCGGCTGCGCCAGTTGCTGCACCTAAAGCTGCTCCTGCGAATGGCGAGAAAGTACTTTCTCCGTTCCCCGGGCTCATTAAAAATTTGTTAGTAGCGGAAGGTGCTACGGTTAAAAAGGATCAGCCTATTTTGGTCCTTGAAGCAATGAAAATGGACAATGATATTACGGCACCTTGCGATGGTAAAGTTAGTTTCCAGGTTGCAAAGGGTGCAAACGTTGAATCCGACGCGGTGCTTGCTGTTATCGGTTGATTTCCGTTGAAGGAGTAAGAAATCATGCTAAATAATCTATTAGCGAACATCGGCGAAATGTTCGTGAATTTATGGCACCAGTCGGGGTTTGCGAATGGGAGTTGGCAAAACTACGTCATGATTCTCGTTTCATTCGTGCTGATGTATCTTGCCATAGTCAAGAAATTTGAGCCGTTGTTGCTGTTACCGATTGCGTTCGGTATGTTTTTAATCAATCTTCCCGGCGCTTACGACATCCTTTGGGGAACCTATGAAGAAGGCGCAAAGCATACTTATGAAAATGTGCAAAACAGAGGATTGCTTTGGTATTTGTTCTATGGCGTAGATAAAGTAATTTATCCTCCGCTTATCTTCCTTGGAATCGGTGCAATGACCGATTTTGGGCCCTTGATTTCCAACCCTAAAAGCATGCTAATCGGTGCAGCTGCACAGCTTGGTATCTTCTTAACGTTAATCGGCGCGATTGTGCTTGGCTTTGACCTTGCGGCGGCTTGTTCGATTGCAATCATTGGCGGTGCGGACGGTCCGACGGCGATTTACGTTACGCAAACGTTGTCTAAATTTACAGATAAGGATTTATTATCCGCAATTGCGGTGGCGGCATATTCGTATATGGCGCTTATTCCCATTATCCAAAAACCGCTTATGAAGCTGATTGTTCCCAAGAAGGAACGTCAAATTAAAATGAAGCCGTTGCGTCAAGTAAGCAAAGTGGAAAAGATTATTTTCCCGATTGTCGTAACCCTTGTTGTTGGCTGTTTGCTTCCCGATGCGGTTCCGCTTTTGGGTATGCTAATGCTTGGTAATTTATTGAAAGAGTCGGGCGTATGCGACAGACTTTCTTCGCAGGCGCAAAATGGGCTTATGAACACAGTAACGATTTTCTTGGGCGTATCCGTTGGTTGTAAGGCTTACGGCGGTACGTTCTTGCAATTGGAAACGTTGATGATTATTGGCTTGGGCTTGGTTGCATTCTCGTGTGGTACGGTTGGCGGCTTGTTAATGGGTAGATTGATGTGCAAGCTCTCCAAAGGTAAAATTAATCCGCTTATCGGTAGCGCAGGCGTTTCGGCGGTGCCTATGGCGGCGCGTATTTCCGAGGACGTGGGGCGCGAAGAAGACCCCAGCAACCATCTTTTGATGCATGCAATGGGCCCCAACGTTGCAGGGGTTATCGGCTCTGCAATTGCGGCAGGTTTCTTGATTTCACTATTCTGATTTGAGGTAAAAGGATATGGAACTTAATTTTGAAAATAGAAAAGTAATGCTCACCGAAACGATTTTGCGTGACGCACATCAATCTCAGGCAGCTACAAGAATGCGTATTGATGAAATGTTGCCTGTTTTGGAACAGCTTGACGATATCGGTTATTATTCGATTGAGGCTTGGGGTGGGGCTACGTTTGATTCGTGTTTGCGTTTCTTGAACGAAGACCCTTGGGAAAGATTAAGAACGTTAAAGGCTCATTTAAAAACACCCATTCAAATGCTTTTAAGAGGGCAGAATTTGCTTGGTTATCGTCATTATGCAGACGACGTTGTAGAACAGTTTGTCGCAAAATCGATTGAAAACGGCGTCGGTGTTATTCGTGTATTCGACGCCTTGAACGATCCTCGAAACCTTGAGGTTTCTATGCGCGCGATTAAAAAGTACGGTGGTGTTTGTGAAGCAACAATTTGTTATACTAGCGCAGTCGTAGACGGAAAAGAAGTATTTACCAACGAATATTTTGTCAATCTCGCAAAACAGCTTGAAGAGCGTGGCGCGGATAATATCTGTTTAAAAGATATGGCAAACCTGCTGCTTCCCTTTAAAGCTTATGAGCTTGTAAAGGCTTTAAAAGCCGCTTTGAAACCCAAGACGAAGTTGCATCTCCATACCCATAATACAACGGGTACGGGCGATATGGTATACCTGATGGCGATTTTGGCTGGTGTAGATATTGTTGATACCGCATTATCTCCACTCGGGAACGGTACGTCTCAGCCTGCTACCGAGCCGTTGGTTGCAACGCTTAGCGGTACGCCGTATGATACGGGTATAGATATCAATAAGCTGTTGCCTATCGTAAAACACTTTAAGACCGTTGAAAAACGTCTTGTTGATGATAAAATATTGAACCAAAAATCAAAAGGTATTGACGTAAATACGCTCTTGTATCAAGTTCCTGGCGGTATGCTCTCCAATCTTATTAATCAGCTTGAAAAAGCAGGAAAAGCAGACAAATTGATGGAATGTCTTGCGGAAGTTCCCAATGTTAGAAAGGATTGTGGCTATCCTCCGCTCGTAACGCCGTCTTCTCAGATTGTCGGAACTCAGGCTGTTTTGAACGTCGTTATGGGTGAACGTTATAAAATGGTTACGAAGGAAACGAGAGATTTGTTTGCAGGTAAATATGGTACGCTGCCCATGCCCTTAAACGAAGACGTTGCTCCAAAGGTTCTTGCTGGCGCAGAACGCATCACTTGTAGACCTGCTGATTTGATTGCGCCTGAATACGAAGAAATTAAAAAGAAGCTTATTGAGCTTGGATATTACGAAAAAGAAGAAGACGTACTTTCCTATGCGGTATTTGAACAAGTGGCTGAAAATTTCTTCAAATGGAGAGAGGCTCAAAAACACGAAATTGATCGCGACTTAGCAAAAAGTGGAGTGTATCCCGTTTAAGGAAATTTTCAGAAAAATATAAAAAGTGTGAAACATCAATTGTGAAACATTGATTTGCGCAACCGATAATTTTTATCGGTTGCGCTCCTTTATAAAAATGCAAAAAACGGACCATTGTGAAACTATAATCGTGAAACAAAATTTTAGTAAATTTTATTCGGGGAAATGTTCGATGGTAATTTTACCCAAAAAAAGGTGGAAAATAGGATGAAAAAGGTTTGTGTCATTGGCGGTGGAGCTGCGGGGTTAATGGCGGCTTATGCTGCTGCTGAAAATGGACATGAGGTAATACTTTTTGAAAAAAATGAAAAATTAGGTAAAAAAATATATATTACAGGCAAAGGTCGTTGTAATTTTACCAATGATACTTCGCCTAATGAATTTTTATCGAACGTTGTACGTGGAGAGAAGTTTTTAACGAGTGCGATTTATTCATTTTCGTCGCAAAAAACGATGGACTTCTTTGAAAATCAGGGGTTACCCATCAAAATTGAGCGTGGAAACCGCGTTTTTCCTGTCTCAGATCACGCGAGCGACGTTACAAAAACCCTTGAAAAAGCCTGCAAATCAGTAGGGGTTTCAATACATTTAAAGGAAAAAGTTGAGGAAATCAACAGTATTATGCCAGATATAATACCTATGTCTGACATAGATTACAGTACTACGCGAGGCGTAAGACCTACGTCACGCGTAGTAAAATTGCGTACGGAAAAAGACGTTTATGCGTGCGATGAAATTATTATTGCAACAGGTGGGCTTAGTTATCCTTCTACGGGCTCCACAGGGGATGGATACGCTTTTGCGAGGACGGTAGGACATACTGTAACGGATTTAAAGCCTGGACTTTGTGGGTTAAATTTGGTTGGCGATTGGTACAAGGAATTGCAAGGATTAACCTTAAAGAATGTGCGTTTTTCTATTAAAAATCAAGGAAAAATCGTCTATTCTGAGTTTGGTGAAATGCTTTTTACGCATTTTGGGGTTTCTGGTCCAATCGTTTTGTCGGCCTCTTCTCAAATTAATCGTTTACCGTTCTCTTCCTTGACTGCATTTTTAGATTTAAAACCTGCCTTGGATGAAGAAACGTTGGATAAGCGTTTGCTTAGAGATTTTGAGAAATATAAAAACAGACAGATATCTAATGCTTTGTGTGAAGTATTACCTCAAAAAATGATTGCAAGTATATTACATTTTGCGGGTGTTTCTGCGACGAAAAACGTCAATGTTTTGACGAAAGAGGAGCGTATTAAGTTGGTGAAAACAATCAAAGCTGTACCCTTTAAATTGCAAGGTCTACGTGGCTTTGAGGAAGCAATTATAACTTCTGGGGGGATTTCTTTATCGGAAATCAATCCAAAGACGATGGAAAGTAAAAAGGTTTCCAGCTTACGTTTTTGTGGTGAAGTATTGGATGTTGATGCCTATACGGGCGGTTTTAATATGCAAATTGCTTTTGCTACGGGATATGCGGCAGGAAAAAGCATAAAATAACCTTTCAAAAGCTTGACGAATTTATTGTTTTACAGTATAATAATATAGTACGTTTATATTCTCAATTCGAGATTTACGGAGGAGGAAATTATGACGATTATTCGCGGTGCGACAACGATTGCAAGCGATTGCAAGGCGGAAATTCAAGCTTCGGTCAAAGAGCTTTTAGATGGGATTTTTTCTGCAAATGCCTTGCAGAAGTCTGAAATTAAAGGCTTTCTGTTTTCCTTGACTTCGGATATCCATTCTTATCATCCAGCGAAGGCTGCGAGGGAATGTGGCTATGATTACGCGCCGTTATTTGCGGCGGTGGAACCGGATATTGATGGGGGATTGGCGCTCTGTATTCGTTTGATGCTGTTTACGGATTTGGAATCGGAGCGAGATGTAAAACATATTTATCAAAAAGGAGCTAAGACGTTGCGTAAAGATATTTCGGAGATTTTGAATATTGCTTTGGACGGACCAGCTGGAAGCGGCAAGAGTACGGTTGCGAAGATTTTGGCAAAAGATTATAATATCCTGTATTTGGACACGGGGGCTATGTACCGTGCTTGCGGTTTAAAGGCGCTGCGTATGGGGATTGATCCCAAAGACGGAGAAAAAATTGCGGGGATTTTGCCGGAACTCAACGTAAAAGTCGAATATCGCGACGGAAAACAGCATACCCTTTTAGACGGTGAAGACGTTTCTTTAGCGATTCGAGAAAATTCTGTTTCGATGGCAGCTTCGAGCATTTCCGCCCATCATGCAGTTCGAGTAAAAATGGTGGAGATGCAGCGTGAAATCGCAAAAAGCATGTCTTGCGTTTTGGATGGGCGAGATATTGGTACGGCGGTTTTACCAAATGCAAAGTTTAAATTTTTCATTACTGCGGATAGCAGGGTTCGCGCAAAGCGTCGATTTGAGGAATTAAAAGCGCGGGGTGAAAACGTTGATTTTGAAACGTTGCATGCTGAGATAGTAAAACGTGATAAGCAGGATAGTGAAAGGGAGTTCTCGCCTTTGATGTGTGCAGACGACGCAGTCGTCGTAGATACTTCCGATTTGGGAATTGAAGAGGTTGTAGCAAAAATCAAAGGCTTTATTCAAGCGGAAATTTAACCTTTTTGGAACGAGGGTAAGGCAATGGAAGAAACAAAAAACGTCAAAAAAAAGAAAAAAACGAAAACCATTACGATTAAAGCGAATAAAAAGGGTAGACATATATCCAAACTCCTTAATTTATTGCGGGTAATCGTTTTACCGATTTATTATTTGTTGAAGCCTTATAAGTTCTATGGCCCACGCAAAGCAAAGGACGGAGCTTGCATTTTTATTTCCAATCACTATACCTTGTTTGATCCTGCCTATCCAGCGTCGATGACTTGGGAGGCAATCCATTTTGTTGCAAAAAAGGAAGTCTTTAAAATGCCCGTAATCGGGCTTTTGGCAAAGGGCGCAAAAGCGATTAGTGTCAATCGAGACGGAAACGACGTTCGAGGCTTATTGGATTGCTTCAAATGCCTTAAGAATGGTGAAAAAATCTGTATTTATCCTGAGGGAACGCGCAATAAAGGTGATGAAAACACCCTGTTGCCTTTCCATTCAGGAGCGGCGATGATTGCCATTCGTAGCAAAACGCCAATCGTCCCCATTGTGATTTATAAAAAACCTCGTTTTTTCCGTTGTACGCATATTCTGGTTGGCGAGCCGATTGAGTTGAGTGAGTATTACGATAGAAAACTCACCGAAGAGGAAATTGCTGCGATTGATGCGGATTTGCGACAGCAGATGTTAGATATGAGGCAAAAGCACAAAGAATTTTTGGAAAGCAAGAAGACGAAAAAGTCTACACAGGCGTAAAATATGGAGTTTATAATAGCAAAAAGTGGCGGATTCTGCCGCGGCGTGAAAAAAGCCGTGGATACGGCGCTGACTGTCGACGCGAAGAATACGTATATTTACGGTGAAATTATTCATAATCCGCAGGTGGTACAACAAATTATCAATCGTGGAATCGTAATGGTGGAGCGACTTGAGGACGTGCCGGAGGGGGCGACGTTGATTATCCGTTCGCACGGCGTTGGGCGAGACGTTTATAAGCTTTGTGAGAGGCGGAATATTCGAGTGCTCGATTGTACTTGTGAGTTTGTGCGTCGAACACAGAGGATTGTAGACGAAAAACATCGCGAGGGAAAAACGGTCATTATCGTAGGCGAAAAGTCTCATCCAGAGGTTGTCGGTTTAAACGGCTGGTGTGAAAATGAAGCGTTTATATTTTCCTCCGAAGACGAAGATTTTTCTGTTTTACCCGAAAAAGAGTGCTGTATAGTTGCGCAAACGACCTATTCAGAGGAAAAATTTGAAAAAATTATAAAAATTCTTAATGATAAGCGGGGAAAAACAGTTGAAGTTTTTAAAACAATTTGCTATACTACTATAGGGAGACAGAATGAGGCAAACGATTTATCAAAGCAATGCGATGCGATTTTGGTAATCGGAGGGCTGAATAGTAGTAATACGAATAAGCTTTACGACATCTGCGCAAAGAATTGCCCGAATGTATTTCGTTTGGCGAGTGCTGTTGATCTCGACTATAAAACAATCAAAAATTTTAAGAAGGTAGGTATTGTTACGGGTGCTAGCACCCCTAACGCGCAAACTCAGGAGGTTCTATTAAAGATGGAAATGGAAACAGAAGCAAAAGCAACGATGGCAGAAGTTGTTGCGAACATGGACAGTCAACCTAAGTTCAAGAAAGGACAGTTGATTACGGCTACGATCTCGTCGGCGGACGATTCGGGTGTTGCAGTATTGCTCCCCCTTGCGAAAAAGGAAGTTATCCTTGACAAAGAGGAAGTAGACTGCGAAGTGTACAACAAAGACGATTTCAATGCAAAACTCGGCGAAGAAATCGAATTGATGGTTGTTGCTATCAACCCGGTTAAGCTTTCTCAGAAGCAGATCAAGAAGATCAAAGAAGAAGAAGCTATGATCGCTGATATTCAGAACGGCAAAGAATTTGAAGTCGTTTGTACCGGTTTCAACAAGGGTGGTTTGACTTCGGAACTTGGTTCTTACGTTGTATTCGTTCCTGCACGTGAAATTCGTTCGGGCTACGTTAAAGAACTCGATAAGTACGTGGGCAAGAAGCTCCGTTTGAGACTGATCGAAGTTAAGACCGAAAGAAGAAAAGAAATCATCGCGTCCCAGCGCGTTATCATCGAAGAAGAAAAAGCTGCAAGAGAAGCAGCTAAAGCAGCAAAAGAAGCTGAATTCTTCGCATCTATCCACGTAGACGATGTTGTAGAAGGTAAAGTTGAAAGAGTTACCTCTTTCGGCGCATTCGTATCCGTAAACGGTTTCGATTGCCTTGCACACATCTCCGATCTTTCCTGGACGGGCGTTAAAGCTGTTACCGATGTTCTTGAAATCGGTCAGAAATATGAATTCAAGGTTTTGAAGATCGACGAAGAATCCAAGAAAGTATCGATTGGTTATAAACAGTTGCAGGCGCAGCCTTGGGATATCGCTGCTGAAAAATATGCAGAAGGCGACGTTATCCACGGTAAGGTTGTAAGAATCGTACCTTTCGGTGCATTCGTTGAAGTTGAAAAAGGCATCGATGGTTTGGTTCACGTTTCTCAGATTTCGCACGAATTCCTTGAAAATCCTACGACCGCGCTTACGATTGGTCAGGAAATCGACGCTAAGATTTTGAAGCTTGACTGCGCTGAAAAGAAGATGACGCTTTCGATTAAGGCTCTTGAACCGAAGCCTGAAAACGTTGAAAGAAAGCCCAGAGCTGCAAAAGCTGAAGACGGCGAAGTAAAGGAAAAGGTAAGAAAGCCCAGAGCGGCTAAACCCGCTGATGAAGTTACCGAATGGAACGAAGGCGGCGTTGGCGGCGTTTCCATTGCTGATCTGCTTAATAAGAACTCTTGATTGTTTTAGGCGAATAATACTTGAAATATATAAAAAATCCGTTCTTTATTGATTAAGGGCGGATTTTTTTGTGTATAAATAATTGTTATTAAAAATGCAGAGGTATATGGCAATGGCAAAACAAGGTAAAATCAAAATTTCAAGTGAAAACATGATGCCGATTATTAAAAAATGGCTTTATTCGGACAAGGATATTTTTCTCCGCGAAATCGTTGCTAACGGTGTAGATGCTGTAACGAAATTTAAAAAGCTCGTTGATATGGGAGAAGCAGAGAAATTTGACAGCGAATACCGTATCAATGTTTATACTGATGAAACGGCAAAAACGTTAACGGTGGAAGATAACGGCATTGGTATGACGGCAGAAGAGGTAGAAAAATATATTACGCAAATTGCGTTTTCTGGCGCGGAAGATTTCTTGCAGAAATATGAAAATGCATCCGGCGACGGCATTATCGGGCATTTCGGGCTCGGCTTCTACTCCGCATACATGGTATCAAAAAACGTAGAAATTTATACGAAGAGCTATAAAAATGAAGCGGCGGTTAAATGGGAATCCGACGGCAATGCGACTTATAAAATCTCCGATACGGATAAGGCAGAGCGTGGTACAAAGATTGTAATGTATCTTGCCGACGGCGAAGAGGAGTTTGTGAAAGAATATCGCGTGCGTGAGCTGCTTAGAAAATACTGCTCGTTTATGCCCGTCAATATCTATTTAAATCCTAAGGGAGACGAGACGGATAAGCCAATCAATAATACGACGCCGCTTTATTTAAAAGACCCTAAGGAATGCACGGATGAAGAATATAAAGATTTTTACCGTGAAACCTTTATGGATTACAACGAGCCGCTCTTTTGGATTCATTTGAATATGGATTATCCTTTCCGTTTAAAGGGAATTTTATATTTCCCGCAGGTAAAGAAACAGCAGGTTCAGCTTGAAAAAGGACAGGTAAAACTCTATTGTAATCAGGTGTTTATTGCGGATAATATCAAGGAAGTTATTCCTGAATTCTTAATGCTTTTAAACGGTTTAATCGATTGTCCTGATATTCCTTTGAACGTATCGAGGAGCTTTTTGCAAAACGATAAGCAAGTACAAAAGATTTCCAAGCATATTACGAAGAAAGTAGCGGATAAGCTGACTGCGTTATTCAATAACGACCGTGAACATTATGAAAAATGCTGGAAAGATATTTCTACTTTTATTAAATTCGGCTGTTTAAAAGAAGAAGAGTTTTACGATAAAGTTCAAAAAATCCTGATTTTTAAAGACCTTGACGGTAAATATTCCCCGATTCAAGATTGGCTTAGCGAGGAAGTCTCCGAAGAGGATATGAAAAACGGCGTTCAGCCGAAAGCGGTATATTACGTTTCAGATGAGGCACAGCAGGCGCAATATATTTCCATGTTTAAAGACGCAGGCTTGTCTGCCATTCTTTGCGACACCTTGATTGACCCTCATTTTATCAGTTATTTGGAATATAAAAACCCGAAAAAGTGCCGTTTTGTACGTATTGACGCGGATATCGATGGCGCTTTGAAATGCGGAGACGGGGCTTCGGAAGAAGAAAATAAGGCTTTGCTTGAACTTGTGAAAGGTTATTTACCTAATAGTGAAATTACGGTAAAGGCAGAAAGATTCAAGAGTGGAAAAATCCCTGCAATCGTCAACGTGGAAGAATTTATGCGTAGAATGTTGGAAATGAACGGTTTCTACGGTATGCAAGAGATGGATCCCTCTAAAAATGCAACCTTGGTTTTGAATTTAACGAATCCTGTGATTTCTGGATTGATGACACAATCGGAAGAAAAGCAAAAGTTAATTGTCAGCCAAATCTATTATATGGCAATGCTTTCCTATAAAAAGCTTTCTCCCGAAGAATTATCCGACTTTATGGACAAGAGTGCGGAACTATTGTTTAATTATAGCAAATAATCAATAATAAGCTTAAAATAAAACGCTTTCTATCATGAAAGCGTTTTATTTTTGTTCTATATAGACAAGCCGTAGCATATAGTATATCAAATGCTTGATTTTCTTCCACAATATATAAAAGATAGCTTACGAAATATCAATTTAAAGTACATATATGAGCTTAGAATGCGAGAAAATAAACCGATAACGGTAAATCATTTAGGAAAATACCGTTACTTGGGTAGCCGTGGTTTTACAGACCACCGAGAAAGTGCTTTAGTGTGTAGCCGTGAGGATATAGCGGATTGCGTATATCGCGCGGGGAAGTATTCGGTATATTCTATTGAAGAACACATCAAAAAAGGCTTTATAACGGCTGAATATGGGGAAAGAATAGGGCTTGCAGGGGAATACGTCTTTGAGCATGGACAACCGCTAACCATACGGAATTTTACCTCATTGTGTATACGTATTCCACATGAAGTAATAGGCTGCGGAGAGGAGATTTATCGCCGTTGTATGTCAGACAAAGTACGAGATGTATTGATAATGTCGTCACCAGGATTGGGAAAAACGACGATTTTAAGAGATATTGCCAGGATATTAGCGGAAAAGACTAAGAAAAATATCTTAATTTGTGATGAGCGAGGGGAAATTTCCAATGGGAATCTTGGAGATAGCTGCGACGTCATACGCTTTTCGGATAAAAATACTGCGTTTGAATCGGGGATACGGGCTTTGCGCCCTGAAATTATGATTACGGACGAGCTTTCCGTTGCGGATTGTGCGGCTTTGGAAAAGGCAAAGGCAGCAGGAGTTCGTATGATTGCTTCGGCGCATTTTTCTAATATAAGTATGGTTTTTCCGCCTTTTCGAAAGCTTTTCGAGCGATTTGTTTTATTAGATGAGCATATTATAGGAAAAATCGCTGAAATTTATAATGCAGATGGAGGGTGGAATACGCTTGAATGCTGAAATTTATTGTTGGGATTGCTCTGATTGCATTTACGACATTTTGCGGATATTTGTTGTCGGGGAAATATCGAAAGAGTAAAGCTTTTTTCAGACAATTACGTGGATTTAACGACCGTTTTATCAATGAGATTTCTTATTTTAGGCGACCCATTGAGGAGTTTGTTGCGGGATATCCATACAACGGAGATTTTGCCGTGCTTTTAAAGTCTTTTTTTTATAGATTAAAATCAAGTTCCGCGCAGGATAAAACGGTTTTAGAGCTATCCAACGTAACTTTTTTATCCGAAGAGGAAAT
>JAFUMY010000073.1 GCA_017482415.1 Clostridia bacterium | reverse complement strand
TATGCGTTGAGAGGTATTTACTATGTCCATGAGAATGCGAAAAAAACGGAATTTTGAGGCGAGAATGGAGGCTTGTGGAGAGCTTTTATTGGCGCACGGTGCGAATGGGATTCTGAATATGAAAGAAGCCGCGGAAACTTACCGCGCGTTGATTGATTTTGAAAAGGCGTTCGGGAATACAAACCCCGTCGCGCTCGAAATCGGTTGCGGAAAAGGGGGATTTGTAATCGCTTTGGCGAAAGCCGAGCCAAACCTTAACTATCTTGCTCTTGAAAAGATGAGCAACGTCATTTTAACGCCGATGGAAGAGGTGAAAAAGCAGGGGGTTAAAAACGTGCGTTTTTTGAATATTCGCGCGGAATGCCTGCCTTGCTATATCCCCGAGGGGAGCTTGGATAGGATTTATCTCAATTTCTCCACGCCGCTTCCGAAGCTTGGCTACGCAACGCAAAGGTTGACCCATCGGAATTTTTTGGAGGTCTATAAAAAGCTCTTAAAAAAGGGCGGCAGAATCTTGCAAAAAACGGACGATAGGGATTTTTTCGAGTTCTCGCTTGAAGAATACAAGGCGTGCGGTTTTGAGCTCGAAAACGTTACGTATAACCTGCACGAGAATGGGAATCCGTCCTGGAATATCGTTACGGAATACGAACAAAAATGGGTGGAGCGTGGCTTGCCCATTCATCGCGTAGAAGCGGTTATGAAATAAGGACGGTATTAGCCGCCGAGGAGAATTATTCTCCTCGGCGGCTCTTTTTTACTTGGTATTGATATCTGCCCTTTTCCGCATACGTCAAGGTAGGACAAAAAATCGAAAAAACCGACGAAATTTTTGCGTTCTGCCCTTGAAAAAGCAGGGAAGGTATGTTATAATAAGAAAGATAGAGATTTCATTCGAAGAGGAGAAGAGTATGAAAAGAATATGGAAAACGACGGCGGTTTTGTTGTCTACCTGTTGCTTTTTGGGTATGTTTTCCTGCAAGGGCGAGGAAACGAGCGGAAGCTCGGCGGAGCCTACGCAAAAGGTTTACCTGCAAGCGATTACGGGCGCGGATGCCGTAACGAAAGTAGAGGCGGATTATTTCCTTTTGGCAGAACCTGCGGTCAGCGCACAGAAGAGAAACGGGTTCTCGATTAAGGGGGATTTGCAGGCGTTATACGGCGGCGAGCAGGGCTATCCCCAAGCGGTGCTTGTGGCGAAAACGGAGCTTGTGCAAGAAAACCCCGAATGGGTACAAGGCTTTGTGGAAAATTTGGCTGCGTCCATGGCAGGGCTTGGAACAGCGACGGGGGCGGAGCTCGTGCAGGCGGTAGCTTCGCACATGGACGATCCCGACGCGGCGACTTCGTTAAAAGCGCCTTTGCTTTCTTCGGAGGTCGTGGGAAGATGCGGCGTGCGCTTTACGTATGCGAGCGCTTGTAAGGCGGAGGTAAACGCTTTCTTAACGGAAATTCGTGCTGTCAATGAAAAGGCGGCGGCAATTCCTGCGGATAAGTTTTATTGGGATTACCTGTCTGCAAAAACAAGTACGGCAACGCTCGATAAAGAGGTCACCGTGTGTATGCCCGACGGCGCGCCCGCGTTAGCTCTTGCTAAGCTTATGCAGGCGGATACCGAAACGGACGGCGTGACGTATAAGGTTGTGGCGACCGACTTAATCGCTTCCAAAGTCACGAATAAGGATGCGGCGAAAAATGCCGACCTTTGCGTATTGCCTGTTACGGCGGCAAGCAAGCTGTTGGGTAGCGGTGAAAAATACCAAATGCTGGGCACGGTAACGCATGGGAATTTGTATTTGATTTCCAAGGACGGAGAAATGCTTACGGCAGAAAATATGGAAACCCTGCAAGGGAAAAAGATTGGGGTTTTGAAAATCAACGAAGTACCTGGCTTGACTTTGAAAACGGTGCTCAATAAATACGGGCTTGACTTTGAGGAAATAACGAACGGATAACAGCGGAGAATTAGGCGTGAAGCAAACGGTTTTAAAAAACGTAATACAGGCGGTTTTAGCAATGGCATTTTTGCTGTGTTGCTATCTTTTAACGTACTGGATTGTCGGAAACGAGCTGTTGGTGCCTGCGCCTCTCGATACCTTAAAAGCGATTGGAAAGCTCTTTGTAAACGCAGGGTTTTGGTCGGGTGTAGGCTCGACGTTGCTTCGGGTACTAATCGCCTTTGTCTGCGCTTTTATCCTTGCAGCAATTTTTGCGGTAATCTCGTACCTGTACCCCTTCTTTGAGGGGATATTTATGCCGATTGTATCGGCACTGCGTTCCTTGCCCGTGTTAGCGGTGCTGCTTATTTTGATATCCCTATTCGGCGCAGGGGAAGCCCCGATTGCCGTGGCGTTTTTATCCCTTTTCCCGATGCTGTATGCAGGGATTTTGGCTGCGCTTTCTGGGATAGATAAACAGCTTATTGAAATCAGCCGAATTTGCGGTACGCCCATGTATAGACGAATCACAAGAATCTATTTACCGTTGTCCGCGCCGTACGTTTTGCGCGAGGCAGGCGCGGCACTTTCGTTTTCGTTAAAGCTTGTGGTTTCGGCAGAGGTCATTTCCTATACGGCGACAAGCCTTGGCGGTATGATGCAGGAATCAAAGGTGTATTCGGATATTCCCGAATTGTTCGCATTGGTGATTTTGGCGTTTGTGCTCGGGCTGATTTTAGAATCCATCGTTTCGCTGATTGCTTCGGCGGTCGAAAAGAAAGTAAGATAAATTATTGATAAAAATAGATAAAAAAGAGCGATAATTATAAAAAAATCGCTCTTTTTTGCTTATATTCGCTTGTTTTTATCGATAAAAAGGAGTATACTGTTATAAGAAACAGAAATACGGAGGGGAGTATGAGACAGGACGAAGGCAAAGAAACGAATGAAATTTCCAAAGCGACGTTAGCAAGAATGCCGCTGTATTTACATTTTTTACAGGAAGAAAGTTCCAAGGGTGCGCAGTACATTTCTTCGACGGTAATTGCGCAAAATATTTCCGTATCGTCGGTACTTGTACGCAAGGATCTTGCGTTGGTGTCGTCCGAGCCGGGACGGCCGCGTTTGGGCTTTTTGATTAGCCGTTTGATTGTGGATATCGAGAAATTTTTGGGCTATGACAACCTCTCGGACGCCGTGATTGTCGGCGCGGGCGGTTTAGGTAGGGCTTTTCTCGGCTACGAGGGGTTTAAGAACAACGGCTTAAACGTTGTTGCGGCGTTTGATATTTCGGAAAAGCTTGTGGGTACAGAGGTCGCAGGGAAGAAGATTTTGCCGATTTCTAAACTGGGTGAGTTTGTTGCCGAACATAAGATTCGCATTGGAATCATCACCGTACCCAAGGTCGCGGCGCAGGACGTTTTAAACAAAATGGTGGAGGCAGGTATCAAAGCAATTTGGAATTTTGCACCTGCACCTCTGCGTGTACCCAGCAAGGATATCATTCTCAAAACGGAAGATCTGGCGGCATCGCTTGCGATGCTTGCAGGGAAGCTGTACAGGGCGAACGATCGATAATTTCCGCCCGTCCCGATTTTGCCGACGGGCAGGATTAGGAGGGAGAATGACGGAAAAGAAAGAAAAAAGCAAGGTCGATTTGACCGAAAAAGAAGAACAAACGTTGAATGAACTACTCCACCGCGTTCGCAAGGCGCAGGTGGAGTTTTCCACTTATTCCCAAGAAAGGGTGGACGAAATTTTTAAGGCGGCGGCAACCGCCGCAAACGGCGCGCGGATCACGCTGGCGGAATTGGCGGTTGAAGAAACGGGTATGGGGATTTTAGAGGACAAGGTCTTAAAAAATCATTACGCAGCCGAGTATATTTATAACCGCTATAAAAATGAAAAAACGTGCGGTATCATTGAAGAGGACGAGGGGAACGGCTACGTGCGTATTGCAGAGCCAATCGGCGTGACTGCGGCGATTATCCCCACGACAAACCCTACTTCAACTGCGATTTTTAAGGCACTCATCTGCTTAAAGACAAGAAACGGTTTGATTTTATCCCCACACCCGCGCGCGAAAAAATGCACGGTGGCGGCGGCGAAAACCGTTTTGGATGCGGCGATTGCCGCAGGTGCCCCCAAAGATATTATCGCTTGGATAGACGAGCCGTCGGTCGCGCTGAGCGCTGCGCTCATGAAAGAATGCGATCTTATCTTGGCAACGGGCGGTCCGCAGATGGTACGCGCGGCATATTCTTCGGGAAAGCCTGCAATCGGGGTGGGGGCAGGGAATACCCCTGCGGTATTCGACGCGAGTGCGGACGTAAGACTGGCTGTATCATCGGTGATTCATTC